>CAYWNG010000322.1:790-7436 GCA_964458685.1 uncultured Pirellulaceae bacterium | reverse complement strand
CAGCTTGCGTCGTTCCTTAAGATGCACTTCCGCCGCCCGGTGAATTAGATTGCGACCGCTAGAGTGCGCGATCGCTGCCATAGTTGTTCCCGAGCATGGGCAAACGACCATGGCCTGAGTTCGATAGGAGCCACTGGCGATCGGCGAAAAGTAATCGTTGGGCTGGTGTATCTTCACACGATGGTTTCGAATCGCCTCAGTAACTTTTTCGGTTGATTCCGTTTCCGGAATACCCATAAAGCGATTTGTGAGCTGAATCAGGTCGCCTATCGTTTCTGAAGTGATTTGGCGATCGAACCCAAGTTCTTGTCGGATGACTGTCCAACCATCGGGACTGACAACTAGGTGGACGCGTCGCGACTCCTCTAGCAACCACTGGAGAGTTCTTACCGCATAGACTGCCCCGGAGGCTCCTGTAATTCCCATTACAATCGGAAGTTCATTGGTACCGGTTCGGTTATCAGTCATGGGATTTATCAGCCTTTGCTTTCGCTCTATTGTAGCTTGGAAAACAAGCCGCTCGCTGTGACCAGAACGGCAAAGATGCTATACTTCCCAAGAGCTAGTTAGATCACAATGATCACTACGCTAGTTAGGATTAAACCGCTCGATCTATCTCCCTCATAACGGAAGAAGTTGAATGTCTGTCAGGGGAAGGCCTTCTAAACCTAGACACGGAGCGGTGGCGATAATCGTCGAAGACGGGCAATTCCTGGTGATTCGACGCAGCGAACTGGTGCGTGCTCCCAATCTGGTTTGTTTTGCCGGCGGAACCATTGAAACCGGTGAAACGCCTCATCAGGCCATTGAGCGCGAGCTTTTGGAAGAGCTAAATCTCCGCGGACAGGCGCGTGACCATGTTTGGCAAAGTGTTACCAACTGGGGAACGACTTTGGAGTGGGTCCTAGTTGATCGCCATCCTGAATCGACGCCTGAAGCGAATCTAGCTGAAGTCGCCGAGTGGATGTGGGTGACTCCCGAAATGCTCTTGAAACACCCACAATTGTTGCCGAGTGTCCCTGCGTTCTTTGCCGCTTGGGCTCGTAACGACTTCGCTCTTCCAGACAGAGCTGGACAGCCTGATCCAAGCTGGGTCAAGCTTCAGTACTAAGATGCAAAAGCAATTGCTCAGCTAGCCACAACGAACAATCACTACGTCAGTACCACCCGCGATGAGTTCCACTTTAGAAGATATATTCGCAACCAGTTCCCCCGTCGCATTTGTAACCGGCAGCGCGGCGGATCGCGTTGGACGTAGAATCGCCCAACGATTGTTGCGAGCTGGATTTCGAGTCGCCTTTCATGCTCATCGCAAGGCTCCATCATCTTTGGATTATGTTGAGAGTCTTCAAGCCAGCGGACAAGCCGTCATGCTCTGCGATGGCAACCTTGAGGACGAGCAGAGTGCATCGCGTTGGGTTCAAGAGGTCTTGGCAAAATGGAATCGCATCGATCTGCTGGTCAACTCGGCGGCGATCTGGGAGACACAGCCGCTAGAGCAAGTCACAATGTCTGATCTGCGACGTAATGTCGAAGTGAATGCTCTAGGTACATTCCTGACCTCGCAGAAATTTGGTTTGGCGATGGTACAGCAATCCACTGGCGGCGCGATTATCCAAATTGGCGATTGGGCATGTGCGCGTCCGTACAGCGACTTCTCCGCGTACTTTCTTGGTAAGGGGATGATCGAAACGATGACTCGAAGCCTAGCTGTAGAGCTAGCTACCCGCAATCCAAAGATCCGAGTCAATGCAGTTTTGTCTGGCCCAGTGATGATGGCTCCCGAGATTACTCCAGAGGCCGAGCAGAAGATCATCGACCAGAGCCTTTTGCGTCGTGCGGGTCGACCGGAAGATATTGCTGAAGCTGTCTACTTTTTAGCTACCAGCCCCTTCATTACCGGCGTCTGCTTGCCCGTTGATGGTGGTCGCAGCATCTACAGTGGTCCCGGCACAGATCGTTGTGCTCACCCAAGTGTGACTGCCTAAGCTTCAAACCAATCTGATTATCCCATTCTGTACTGCTCGTTTTGCGTAAATACTAGTTCAAATGGCGGAATTTCCTCTACGGCGATGACGAACGTAGGTGGTCGATGGAAGGCGAATCGATTAACATAGAAGGCGATTTCTGGCGATTGGCGTTCCGTAAGGCACGTGAATAACGAGCCTGCGTGATTTGGCCAGTTAAGTCGAAATCAAACTTTGCCAGCCCAAAAATACTCTCAACCGATGGGCTGCCTCCCACACTCACCTTCCCAAACTTGATTGAGGATGTCTCATGGAATCTAATCTCAACAACCGACGAGGCTTTCTGAAAACTGGCACGTTAGCAACTGCTGGACTCGCCGCCGCTGGATCGATAGCTCGAACTGCTCATGCTTCCGCAACTGGCGAAATTCGCTTCGTAATCATTGGATGCGGTGGTCGCGGTACAGGTGCTGCTGAGAACATTTTCAAAGCGGCCACTGCTGACAGTGTCGTCAATGCAGGTGTCAAGGTAAAGCTGGTCGCCGTGCACGATGCATTCCTTGGTAATGCTAAATCGGCTATTAACAGCCTGAAGCGCAAGTACGCGGAAAACGTTGACGTTCCAGAAGATCGAATCTTCAGTGACTTGGACGGATACAAAGCCGCAATCGATGTCGATTGCGACCTTGTCGTTATCGCTACTCCACCAGCCTTTAAGCCTCAGCAATTCGAATACGCAGTGAAGAAGGGACGACACATCTTCTGCGAAAAGCCTGTTGCTTCAGACGTAGCCGGTGTTCGCCGATTCTTGGCTTCGGTTGAAGAGTCCAAGAAGAAGAACTTGATGGTCGGTATCGGTCTACAACGCCGCCACGAACCTCAATACACCGAGACGATTCAGCGATTGCACGATGGTGCGATTGGTGACATCATCGCATTGCGAGTTTACTGGAACGGTGGAGGCATTTGGCATCGCGGTCGCAACATCGCTCAAGGCTTGATGCCCGAAGGTACACCTGTGACCGAAATGGCTTACCAGTGCAACAATTGGTATCACTTCAATTGGCTCAGCGGTGACCAGATCTGCGAACAGCACATTCACAATCTGGACGTAGGTTGCTGGGTCAAGGGCAAGTACCCTGTCGAGTGCAACGGTATGGGCGGTCGCGAAATGCGAGAAGGCGGAGACCGCAGTCGATCGCAGATTTTCGATCACACTTTCTGCGAGTACACCTTTGACGACGGTACCAAGATGTTCAGTCAAGGTCGTCACCTCAAAGGATCATGGGAGATCGTTGACGAGTTCGCCCATGGATCTTTGGGAACATCCAAGATCGATGGAACCATCACTGGCAAGAATGCATGGAAGTTTGCTGGAGCGCGATTGAACGGCCACCAAAACGAACAGAACGACCTGATCGCCGCTCTTGCCAAGGGAGAGGTCTACAACGAAGGTGAATTCGGTGCCAAGTCGACATTCTGCGCGATTCTCGGTCGCGAAGCGTGTTACTCGGGCAAGGTTATCAAGTGGGACGACTTGATGAACTCTGGACAGGACTTGGCTCCCGGCATCGACAGTTACAGTCTAAAGTCGCAGCCTCCAGTGATGCCTGACGAAAATGGACTGTATCCAGTTCCAGTACCTGGGGTCTACACGCCATTCGCAAAGAAGTCGTAAAGCCGATCTACGACAGATTGCTTCATCACGTTCGAAGCAGCGAATCGAGAGTTCTAAGTGATGAATCTTCTCTGCTCCGCATGAAAATCAAAAGCCAACTGCTTTTCGCATTTGGCTTTTCTCATTTGAAAACAGTCACAAGCCAAGGCCACTAGAAGCGTGGCGATATTCCACGCGCGGATGAAGCACAAGATAACCCCAAAGAGCATAACGGAATAATCCAAGTCTAAATGACTGCCATTGCGAAGTCCCAAAGCTCGTTTACAGCCACTGACTACTGAGGCGATGATAGGCTAGCCCTGCGATTCGTTTTCAACTTCTGCTGGCAATTGTCCTGTCATAGCGAGATAACATCCGCAGGTAAATAGAATTGTGAACGGAACCGTTACGATTTGACCGATGCAAAAGAACAGTAAACCGGACCACGGCAGCACAGAACAAATCAAGTAGATTAGGAACGAATTGATATAGTTGATATCCGTGAATCTAGGTGCAAGCACTAACGACTTCAAGACAGTGGCCTTGCGGTCCACTACCAAGAAAATCGATGGCCAAAGGTACAGACCAGCTAGAAATGCGATCATGAGCCCTACCAGCGGGACAATCTCATTACCAAGGTATGCGGCTAACCCAAGTATCGACACTGATGGAATACACAATAATGCAACAACAAGGACTGCAGAAATAAAGCAGAATCCGCCCGAGAAAAATACCCTTCCGCCAACAGGCTCCTCTCGCAGTAATCTTAAGCAAACTCGCATCTTCACAAATAAGAACCATACACAGGTGAATACCGTCAGGCCGAAAACTAACGACGCGAGAGAACCAAACATTCGCGATATGTCCATGACTTTCTCGCTCTTTTGCGCAGAAAGAAGAGCGTTTAGGATTAGATCAAGCACCACAATAATTGCTGTCTGAATTAACTCCATAACGAGAAGCGTTCCAAGATTCCGTTTGAATATCCTAAGACATCGCCCCATTGGTTCTTATCCTAAATTTCGTCGGCGTCATGCCTGCGAATGATCTTGTCTGATTGAAGCTAGCTGGACTAGGATTCAACGGTACTGAGTAGGGGCTGTCCGTTGAGTTGCCAATTCTTCGTAGATTGCTGGTAACCTTTTGCTGTATACCGCAACATGGACAAGCCACCATAAGGCAAGCAGCTTCATCGTTCACCTGAAACGTATGATGGCAAGAATGGCAGGTAGTCTTGATTGTCATCATGGGCTCCGTTCTAAAATTGGAACGAGCGACACGCGGGCATCTTGGTGTTATGCTCAATACAGTGTGGCATGCATCTGTCAGTGGTTAAACGCGAACTTCCCATTTGAGAACCGGATTTTTTCCCTATCAGAAACTCCCGCTTTATCCACATGCCGCTCATCCCTGGGGAAAGCAGATGCTAAGGCTTGTGGCAAAGACAAAACAGCATCTCAGCTAACGAAAAGACTCGCTGATCTTGCTTGGCATCGTGATTGTCCGTGATGGCTACTGCGTAGTTGTAAACGCGTTCCAGACGGGTTAGATGTTCTAGTTTTAGGGGAACGCGATGGTGGCGATCTTTCAACTGCCTAGCTGTCTCGATCGCCCAGGGCAGCCAAAGAAATCCTACCGACTCGTTGACGCTCACCAACTGACCATTTCTATCCAAGACTCCTTCGAATTCTGCGCTGCCGATTGGAAAACGGAAATCTCTCTTCCAGCAGCTCTCGACATGCAATTGAGCGTATTGAATCAATTCAGGCGTCAATTCAATCGCTTGCAACCTCTCGGCCTGTAGTAGTGTGGCATAGACTTGAAGAGTCAAACCATCGAATCCGGCTTTATGATGATCCGTTGGGTTTCTACGCCAGCCTGGCACAACTAGGCTCGTATCGTAAGACGATAACAACCAATTTGCAGTTTGTTGCATAAGCTCACGAACTCTTTCGGACGAACCATCCCACTGTAGATTCGCTCGCTCAGTTTCGATCAAGGCTTGCAGTGCCAACACAGATGCGTAGGTACATGGATTGTCTCCGATCTCTTCCGCAAACATGTGCCAACCGCCCGTCGAAGGTGCGCGAAAGTTGTAGCTGAGTTGTACAACCTTGTGGAAGTACTCATTAAGCTTGATTCGCTCAGCCTCGCTAAACACATCATTGCGTTGTTGTGCCGTGGCGAGCGCAGCGATGAACCAGAACACGGTCGGAGCCATCTTCGGACCTCCATCACGATGTTCCCACCCACCAGATCGGCTGTCGAACGAGGGCAACAATTCAGAGCTGAAAACTCGATCAAGACACTTGAGCATTGACTGCCCATCTTGAGACGAAAACTCTGGTGAACGTGTCAACGCTGCCAAGCACACGGCTGATGTCCACGTTTCATGGTGAGATTCTGGTCCGTTGACGTCATAACTGAATCGACCTTCCTTGAGTTGAGCGGCCAAAATCGAGCGGGTCAAATTCTGACTGGAATTTGCTATGACGGCCTGAGTAGTTTCTGTATCGCCAATGGGTCGGAATAAGCTCGCGCGATGTCGATCCAGGAGTAATCGCATTTTTTCACCACCGGGAAGTTCCAGTCCTGCGTCGGCCCCAAACACAACTGCCAGAGTCAATGCCAATAGCAGAGCACACGACAAAACTGATCTATGAATTACTAAGCGTCGAACGCGCAAAGCATCACGGTTCCGAAGTTCGCCGAGCGAGATCTGCAAGAGAGCCGCAAGCACTTTAAACCTTGCGATGAATTTGCCATCTCCAATGGGACGGGCGTCCGATGCGAGAGTTTCTGTACCACAGTTCAGAAAATGGGCTGGAAAGCACTCTTCTGTCTTGTTGGGACCACGGCTGGCATAGGGCTCCCCGTCGACAATCAGGGCCACTACATTCGCTGAGTCGCGATCTGCACAAAAGAACAGAATCTCCTCCGCAACGTACTTCGATGAGGCGGATCGAGGCGAACAAATCACGATCAAGTATTCGCTATTGGACAAGCTTTCCCGGATTGCCGA
>CAYWNG010000322.1:0-780 GCA_964458685.1 uncultured Pirellulaceae bacterium | reverse complement strand
TTCAGTCGGCCGGTACTTTGATTGACAACAGACCGATTGCGAAGCTGTCGAGGAACCGTATACGACTCAAGCGATTTGTGCAGCCAACTTGCCCAAGCAGAATCCTTGTGAGAATAGCTGATAAAGGCCGAGTATCGAAAACCGCTCTGTGCACCATGTGCTTCCATTGCTCTCACTATCTCCAAAATCCGCATTACCTTCACCAACACAGTGAGCTAATTGTATCAGGAGATTTTCGGAGTTGTTTCCAAAGAACTTGTTTCGGTTGGCTGCGACCGTCGCGTTCACCGACGCTCCTTCCAGATTACTTGTGGAAACTTAAAATTCTCGGCGGTCAAACAGTGGTCATTGCAAGCACGAAATACAGTTACTCACTATTCGAAATCAACAAATCAAGCAGGTCACAATGCGTTCGTTTGGAAACCTGTTTACGTAAGATGATTAACAAGTAGAACCATGACTTCAAGCGACGGTTGCTTCATCGGATAGTGGACGTGAGATGTCGATCGATCTCTTTGTTTTTGATAGTAGCACGGCAAAGTAGGCGCGACTAACTTTAGATATCGACCGAGCAGTTTATCTCTCCGAAACGAATCGTCTCTAACTCCGTACAGGCCACCGAAAGCCAATCTAAAGGCGCAGCCACAGGACTTCAATCCGCCACCATCCGCTTTGAGTTGTCCAATCAAGCCATAGACATCGACACCTCAACAACAATTCTCGAAGCCGCCGAACAAACCGGCGTGGCGATTCCCTGGGAGTGCCGCGACGGGATTTGCG
>CAYWNG010000321.1:0-7466 GCA_964458685.1 uncultured Pirellulaceae bacterium | reverse complement strand
TGAAAGTTACGCGGATCGTCTCTTGTCCGAACCAAGAGTGCGATGAGCGGATTGTGTCGACGAGCCGTCAAGAGCGGGCTGCCGCGGCTGATGAGGAGCTAATAAGTTCTTTTCACTGAGGAAATCTACCACGATTTTCAATAGCTTCTCGCGATAGCGGGCAGCGTCTTGATCTTCTTCAACCCAGGCTAGCAAGCCGATTCGCTGGCTTTGTTGTCCCACGCAGACTAAAGTTGCTTGAGGAGCTGGGCTTAAGAGCAATTCAGGTTGCTCGACCATCAGATGTTGCAGCATCCGACAAACATCAACGGGTCGTTGGTCGCGTGTTACTGTAACTTCGATTGGAATTGCCTTGAGTCGCCCACTGCCTAACCAATTGACGACCTTCTGACTCATGAAGTTCTTGTTGGGCACGATCACCTCGCGGCCATCCTCATCCGATAGTGTCGTGGTACGCAACTTCTGTGCGGCAACTCGACCGGTGACACTTCCAACGGTGATCAAATCGCCTAGTCTGGCTGGCTTCTCGAACAGAACGATCAGCCCGCCAAGGAGATTTTTCACGACATCTTGCAATCCAAAGCCGATACCGATCGATAGACCAACTGCCAACCACTGAATGACTTCCCATCGGATTCCGACCAGTCGGCAAGCAATGAAGCAACCGACGCCAAACAGCAGGCAGCGTCCAAGCATCAGTGCCAAATGCTCCATGGCCTCGTCGAAGTTGACTCGCTGTAGAATGAGTGCGTCGAAAATGCTCGGCAGTAGCTTGGCAATCTGGAAGGCGACGAACAACGTTGCACCAGCCAAGACTAGATGTAGCACAGTAATCGGCGTCGTCTCGGCGTAGCTGCGACTGACCTTCTGTCCTGTTGTATCAAGAAAGGTCTGAGTCGAAGTTCCATCGACAGTCCAAACGACTGGATTTCCCAAACGCACGTTGGGGAAGATATCGATCCACAGCCAACCAACACTTACAACTGCCAACAAGACAAGTGCGCACTGGCTTAAGAATGCTAACTGGTGCTTTAGCTCCAACGAATGCGCAGCCAAGGCTCCCGAGACTTGTGCCGTTGGTGGCTCGCTGTATTCATCCACCTGACGATCATCGCGTGTGCCGGTTAGCCTGTGCCAAGCCTTGGACGAGACAATCTTAATGGCGGCCCACAAAGTGGTTCCAATCAGAATTGCCGCAAGCATAATTGCGGCTCGCTTCGTAATCTCTGTTGCGGTGAAATCGTAGCCCAGCGCACAAAGACCGATCATCGCGGCAGGAAAACCCACGCCAAGCAGATAGAACAGAACTCGAATTCGAAAAAAGACAGTCCCGCCAAACTTCTCAACAATCGGCTCCAAGAAGCCCCGGTTGAGCTTGAGAGCTAAATGCGCTGTCCAAGCCACAAGCAGCATCGAAGCGATGAAGCCCAGTCGCGCGACCGAGCCACTCCAAACTCCATGATCCACTCGGGCTGCTAAAGTCACAACATAGGCAGCCAACACCAAACCAACGCCGATTGTCGTTAGGTACATCGTCGCGCGTTGCTGCCTTGGCAAATCGATTTGCAGATGCTTTTCGACAAGCCCGAATCTGCGCAGCAGTTGTCGAGGCAACTCGACCGCAAGCGCCACTAGGCTGGCAGCGTAGAGTGCACTGGAAATCGGCAAAGTAGATTCAGTCACGAAACCCGAACCCAACCAACGCGCAAGCAAGTACAGCACGCTTGGTATCGCCATCGCCACAAACAGAGTAAGCACGCTGGCCGCGCATTTCCGTGTGCTCGAATTGGACTCTCGCAATGATTTTCGCTTGCCGATACTGATCAACCAGTGTTTTAGCACAGACCGGCAGATCAAGATCGCCAGAGCGGATACGATCAATATCACACCACTGGCTGGATCGCTCTTCCATTTCTGCCTCAACGCGTATCCGATATCCATACTGCGTCGGGAGCTGAATACCGAGCCAATCCCGGCTTGTGTTTTTTGGAGATCTGCGATGCCCAAGGTGTCGTTGCTGCGAATCCAGATCACATGACGATTGATAAGTGATCGATAATCGCTAACCAACTTAGCCATTGATGTGGAGATTGAGTCGAGATCCCCCAGCTTCTGTTGATAGTCGTTATAGCCTTGCTTCAATAGCCTGAGCCAATCGCTTCGTTCGCGAAGCACAGACTGAATCTGCGCGGTGACTCCCGAATTATTGACGCTGTTGGGGTCAATCTGTAGCGAGGCTAGAATTTCGTTGGTTTGGCGAACTACATCTTTACCGTCGTAGCCCAGCAACTTACTCTCAAGCTGCTTCTGACGAGACCGGATAGCATCGTCGTTCATGTAATGCACTGTCGAACCTTCAACCAACCAGTCTTCAATCTGATTACGCTTGTGGCTGAGCAGTTGGCCAATAACTAGCGTTGTCTGATTTTGTTGAAGCTTGGAATTGACATCGTGGTAGTCACGCATCGCCGATTGAAGTCGATTCTGCGCGTTATTGACCTGAGCCGAAATCGAATTGATGGCTTGCGCAAGGCTTATCCATTGCTCGACCAGCTCAGCATTGGTCTCCGAAAGCTCAGCGACCTTAGGCACTCCAAACGAGCTCTGCGAACGATACTGCAAAGCCGTCCGACTCGCCGCATCGATGCGAGCAGGTCCGTATGTCGAATTGAAGTACGGCACTGAATCGATGCCGATACCATGATCGATCACGGCAGGCGAAAACAGTCCCGAAGTAATTCGACCTGACGCAAGCTGACCTGACGCAAGTTGTCCTGTTGCAAGTTGTCCTGTTACAGGCTGTCCTGACGTAAGCTGACCAATTAGAGGCTGTCCCGTTACATGCTGATCTGTTACATGCTGTCCTGACGAGAATCTGCCTGGCGAGGACTGGCCCCATCCGGGAGGAGGCAACGGTGTTGAGCCTTCAAAACGCGGCGGAGTATCACGGGAATCCGCGAATCTTGAGCTGGTAGACTGTGACGACTGTCCAAAGTTCGGGTTGAGTTGCCTGAGGAAATCATCTTGCGAGAAGCAAGCGGACATTGGCAAGCCAATCAGGCCGACGCATGCGCAAATCAATCGAATGAAATTGCAGTGTTTAGCCATCTTGAGCAACTACCTTGGACGCTTGAAGTCGGAAAATGAAGCCTAAACCTGTGCATTGGGAATGCACGGCTCATCGACTCACTCTCTCCACATACGATATTTGCCAGCTTAAATCCAGATCGATCTCCAGCGTAAGCTCGCAAACTGCACGGTTCTTGCAGCCAAATCAGCCCAATAATGCAAGCTTTTGAACCCTCCCGCTCGCCCACGCCTCAAACGACCATACAACGTCTTCGCGAAAGATTCGCAAAGCGAGGTCTTTGACAACGACGCCAAAAGTTTTCCTTACAACCGCCACAACTTTGCAAGTAGATCTGGTCAGTCGGTCATTTGGAAGTACAAGACTTCGTTCGCATCATCAACAAATATTGTCGGTCGATGAGAAAACTGATCGTCCGAAGATTCGTAGAGCGTACCGACGACGTCGGGTGGCGCAAGCATCCAGTCTACGTCTACACCAAATCCAGTCTTGTAGAGACCGACTTCATGCTCGGTTATGGGAGAAGGTACACCAATCGACTTCTTAAACTGCGGCTTATCCCAGTGGGCAGCAAACTCGGCTTGTGCATGCGCATGAAGATCAGCAGCGGGAGCAGAGAATCGATACAGAAGCAGCCGCCCGCCCATTCCAACGGAAGCGCGACAGTATTGCACTTTGGTTGCATTGGGCGGTAATGATCCAGAGATCGTCGCCGCCACCGAGTCGACGGAGACGTTGGTTTCGCCGTTTGACTGAGTGACGATCGGGCGGTTCATACCGACTACAAGCAGAACCATGAACACAAGAAACAGTACGCCAACACCAACCACGAATCGGTAAAACCATTTCCAAATCGAGCTTAACACACATACGACTCCTAAGGACGAACGCTTGAAATAGTGCTGTTGCGGCCCACGTTTCAGAGCAAGCCCCACGCCATCGAGGGCTTGGTGGTCATCGGCGTAACACGCTTAGCTTAACACGTCCCAGCGCCGCATCTACTCATCGATCTCCTCAGAGTCGATGCCAAAGCGCCGTTCGTACGCGTAGAAGTCATTGATGTTACCATCGAATTCAATTGTCGGATGATTCGGTTCGATCTCCTCTCGCATAAGCCAAGTAAGATGAATGACGGTCAATCTATCATAGTCTTCGACGTGCCTACAAAGAATATCGTCGGTGCCTTGCCGGTGAGCGACAACCTCAACTGGTACTCCGTAGAGCATGTGTCCGGTTGGGAGTTCACGGCAAAGCTCAGCGTGAAAGTTTGCTGCATGTTCTGGATCGGAAGGGAACCAACCATCAGGTAGCTTTGAATTAAACGCGGGGCTCATTCAGTTTCCATACGCATGACTGGAGATAATATTTCAGCAAAGCGAAGTACCCTTGCTTTAGTGCACGGGTTCGCCAGAATCGACGCAATTCGGAGAGTAGGTCGGTGGATGGTGTAAAAGGATGTACGACAGTGATAGTCGCGTTCTGAGAATCTGCCGAGATTTCGCAGCGAGCTGTTGCCAGGGATGTGCCGATCTTTAGCTTTTTTTGCTTGGCTGAGCCGGGAGAAACGTCGAAGATCGCTTGTAGGTGTTTGAAAATTGGATCTCGAGCAGATTCAGGTGGAGGCGGGAACTCAAAGGCTTGTTCGTCAATGATCTCAGCGACGCGAAATTCTCCATCTATCGTTCGATATTCCAAACGCTTAGCGTTGTGTTGAAATGTCATCAAGATTAGTAATTCTGCCATGGCGTATTCTACGAGAGACGATTCAGAGTCGAATGTTCTACTTGGATCGAGCGTGTATGCGGATTCCATCGGCATGACTCATTTGACGAACGGCGGTAAGGCGGTCGCTCCGCCACTTCGACGCAATGGATTGTTATGTCAAGTCCTCACAGTTTACACATGGATCTTCGCAAGCCCCGTGCTGACAGAGTGCCTCTGCGATTCTCACAGCAAGTTTCTCTGAGTCAAGATCGCGACGTAAAAACGATCGGCGTCCGGGGACAAGAACAACATCTACACCTTTCCTTCCTCTCTGCTTTTCGATGCCCAAGCCAACCTGAGTTTCTTCATCCCTACAAACTACGGACGTCAGTTCGATAAGACGTTCTGCATAATGACATTCTTTAGTATACTGAACCTCGTACGAGATTCCATGATCTTCAAGAATGGAACCGAGGAATGGAATAATCCTATCAGGAGCGGCGAGCAAGTGTCCGGCTGTCATGACTGATAAGCGTCCCTGTACTAGGAATAGAGCTTTCAATCACCGATGTCGCGGTGAGTGATTGACCATCAAGCAGTAGTATAGCCCTCAAGACGACCTCGGAGGGAAATGGATGTACTTCATGCAAGTCTTGCTTGCAGCTAAGTCAACTTTGGTCAAACCCGGCAGGAATTTGACCTACCCGGAGCAGATGGTTGGCCGGTAGTTGCTTAGTTTCGAGCGGAGGTTTCTTCGGAGACAGTCTTTACTTCTATCTCCGCAAAATCGATGAACTGTGTTTTCGAGGGAGCCCAATCGATTCCCTCACCTCCAAAGAAAGTACTGAAGTAGAAGCGATTCACGGGTGCTTGATTCTGAGTTTGCAAACGGACTTTAGTGCGATCCAAAACGAGTTCACCGTCCAGCCAAACGCGTATCCGGCCATTAGCTTTGTCGTCTGTGTTGACGCTAATCTCCTGCTTTAGGTGATGCCATTTTCCAGGCTGAAATCGACGTTTGAGCGGCAGGTCGTCCGCGTAGTTGTTTGCTTGATCGAGATGGTACAAATAGAGAACCGCCTCTCCATTGCGTCTCCACATGTATCTTGCTGTCCATCCATCTCCCGTGGGGCGACTTCCCCCAGCGGTCGAAGTTCCGCCTGCGAGCCCTGGTAGTTTACCTCCCTTGACGAAATCGAATCCAGGGTGAAAACGAACCTTGTATTCGCAACTTGCGATTACCGAATCAGGTAAGGAAAAGAGTGCCTGCGCTCCACTATCCTTGCTGCCCCATTTCGAAGCGGGATAAGTGACTCGCAAGTAGCGATGCCCTTCAGCCTCTTCACACAGCTCCATGCGATCCTGTAGATGAGACCAGACTATCTGCTTCGAGTTTTGTTGAAGATCCTTGTCGGAAAGAGAGCCTAATGGAAGCGATGCGAAGGGAAAGCTCAGCAATACAGCAGTCGCATAGGTTGTCCAAGTCATCCGAATACCTTCTGCTCAATTTCCGATCGCTGCTTACCCGATCTATGCGTAATTATTTGACACCAATAATTAAGGCTACGGCCGAAAGAAGTAACGTCAAGCAAAACGCCATCTGCACTTTAGGGATCAGTCGGTCAAAGAAGGACTCGCCTGGTGCCGATGAATCGGCGGATACTTGACGGTGAGCGTCCCACTTTTGTCGATGCAAGTGAAACATAGTGTACACCTTGACCAAACTGCCAATCCATTGGGTATAAAGGAGGAGTGGAACGTCAGCAATGCTCAAGCGATGCCCTTCGAGGATAAGGACTAGGGAATAGAGCAACCGCGTAATGACCACAAGAATCCCATACGTAACCAGCATGTAAGGCGAAATCCAGAATGCCGACCAGATCGCAGCAACTGGCCCCATCAGACTGGTAAAGATCGAGATCCGCTGATCAATGTGGCACCACCAGATAAAGGGCTTTTGACATCCCAATCCCAGTCGTATGGCTCGACCGTTGTTGCGGAGCATGTTTCCGAACCAGCGATGCATCTTTTTGATGCTTGTAGTAAAGGGTTTCGTACCGGAATCTTCCATGCAGAAGATGTGTGCGTCAGGCACGTACAGCATTTCGCAACCGCGTTGGAGTAGGCAATACCATGTGCTCTTGTCGTCGCCCGTCACAAACTTGATTTCACCGTGTAGCCAATGTTGGATACGATCGTTTTCTAAGTACGAGACGAACTCCTCGTTGAATGCTTCTTTAGCGCGAATGATGCTAAATCGGCCAGTCAATACTAAGAGTTGACGCGATAAGCTTTGGGACTTCATCATGCGATGGCGCATCGAGAATCGCAGGGTGTACCATTTCCGATAAAGCCAATTCCCCGTAGTCACCGAGATGTTGTCTGTAGTTACAGCTCCCAGCTTAGGCCGCAGGGCAAACAGTGGTAAGCACTTCTCCATGATGCCGCTACCCAACACAGTGTCTCCATCCATGAGAACAACCACGTCGTTGTCATCGATGGTTTCATTCATCAGCCTGGCCATACAATCGGCCATGCCACCTCGTTTGCCACCGAACTGACGGACATAGCGCACTTCAACGTTGGGCAGGGCAGGACGTTCTGCAAGCAGTGATTGAAAGATTCTGTCGTCTTCTTCGCTGCCAGCGTTGACGATAATCTTGAATTGGCTGCT
>CAYWNG010000320.1:0-7469 GCA_964458685.1 uncultured Pirellulaceae bacterium | reverse complement strand
AACGCCTGTTGCGCTTTCGTCTGCCGAGAAAGTCCCACCAAATCCCGGAATCAGGATCAAGGGATTCGCCGTCATGACCTCGCGTTTTTCAAGAGACTCAAGACAAAATCGACGGACTTCGCGTCGAGTAAACTTCTTCGTGCGAGACCCAATGATCTTCTTGCGCCGCTTTCCCATGCTTACCACTCGTGTGACTTTGTAATGGAAGTGGAGCGGTCATCGATGCTTTGTTATCCATTGAAAGAACTCTTGATCAACACTCGACCGATGTGCTACAGAGTCAACTCATCTTTTTGGGGCAGGCACTGAGCCAAACCCAAAAAACATTGAGCCAAACCAATATTCGTGACGAACAAGTCGGTAGCTTCGGCGGGAATTAAGTACTGAGGCAATGGGCAAATGTAAACGACTTCCGTAACTCGGTCGCATCCGTTGAAGCGAAACAGAGTTCTCCATACCGCTACATCTGCGCAGCTTGCTAGAGTTGTGACAGCAATTCCAAATTTTTTTCGTTTTTAGCTAAAGTTTGGCCAAGTCTGCCCATGCTTAGTCCGCTCATGCCTGCCCAAGCTTGAATTTTTGCCTAACTCTCGGAATGCTGGTTGATGTTTGACAGGCAGGCAATTAACTGGTTATCATGATCGCCGACGCCCAACCAACCTACCGATTGTCACATAGTTTCTGCTTCCATGCCCAGGACTTTGGCTTTCGTCCGTCCACGACACCACGGTCAACTCTGAATATGGATCAATCCGACTCAAGCTTGCTCCAGTTGGCTAAGGATGGAGATACAGCTTCGTTAGAAATTCTCTTCAATCGCTACCTTCCTAGATTGACCAGACTTGCGTCCAAGCAATTAGATCCTCGTCTGACTAAACGAATTGACGTAACAGACGTCATTCAAGAAGTGATGTATGAGTTCTCCAAACGCATTCATGAGTACATGCAGGAGCAACGGATTGGGCTTTTTCAGTGGTTGTGTTTCCTGACTAAGCAAAAGGTAGCTGAGTTCGAGCGACATCACATCCACGCGCAGATTCGTGATGTTCGACGCGAAGTTCCGCTTCACAAATACTCCGCTGGTAACTCCTCTGTCGCATTGGCAGCGCACTTAATCTCGCAAATCAGCAGCCCAAGTTCCGTAGTTGGCAAAGAAGAAATTTCGCGCATGGTGCATCAAGCCATTGAGAAACTTGACGCTGATGGACGCGAGGCGATTGTGCTTCGTCACATAAATCAGATGAAGTCCGATCAGGCCGCCGAACTTCTTGGCATAACCCAAGCCGCATTTCGTCAACGTTACTTTCGAGCACTCAAGCAACTCAAGAAAATTCTTAATGCGAGTGGTTTGAGCTGGTGAAAGATGTGAACGAATTGACTTCGATTGTTTGTGAGAATGATCAAGTCGAATGACTTGTACAAATTACTCTATTGGGCCTTTGGCAACGATCAGCGCATTGGCTTCGCGACTTAGCAGTTCCAGGTACAGTAGCTTGTGCCCAGGCCAGCGCGTTGGATTGCTGAGAATAAACTTGTACTCGGTTTGAACTTCTTGAGCGCGTCGATTGGCTCGCTTCAACCAACTTTGTGCCTCGACCGAGTTGCCCAACTTGTGTTGCGTCATGGCCATCCAGAACCAATTGATAACTCCATAGTTGGACGCTGCGTCCACTTCTTCGATCTCTGCAAAACCTCTCGCAGCTTCCTCATACGCACCCAGCCTAAAGTGAACGGCATTGCGAGTCGTTCGTAGGAGCTGACTTGGTCCGTCCTCCGACTTGAGGGCAACCTGCGGATGGATTGACTGCAAGCCCCTCAGCTCGACATCCAAATCACTGGCAAGTAAGCATGTATTTAGAACTAAGCCGAAAACAGAGTTGTCTGTAGAGTTTCCAAAGCGACTGACAAGCTGCCGACAAGCGTTTCGGCAGCCATCCATATCTCCCGATTCGAGATTCAACATCGCCAGTTCACGTAAGACAGAAGGATCGGTGATCTCACCAAGCTTCAGTGCTTGGGCTTGAGCGAAACGAGCTTCTTTCCAACGTTTATGCTCCAACAACACTGAGGTACGCTCTAACCAAAGATAGGGATTTTGGGAATCGATTTTCAGCGCCGCCTGCCAGTCTGCTTCGGATTGCCCGTCATTATCCATACCAATGCCCCAGCCGGATCGGTAACAATAGTCCCAAGCTGTGTTGAGCTTCATTTTCAACAATTGTTAATACTGAAAATCGAGAGCAAATTTATCCGCAGGTAGTTCTAGAAAACGACTACCGTTGATTCGAAGCGATACTCCTCGTTGCTCCGCGTCAGCCAGCTTGGTCGCCGATGCCACGAGACTAGCCTCGGGCTGTTCCGTAGCTTCACTCTGTTCCGATTCCGATTGAACGATACCTGCTTTGAACATTGATTCGTCGATCGTCCAAATACTCATCGAGTCATCGGAATCGTGACAAACGGCAACAATTCGTTTTCCGTCAGGGCTAAACCGCACGCGAGGATTGAAGCCATGCGTGTTGTAAACCGCTTGCATTAGCCCTCGCAGGATCAAGATCTCTTCTGCCGTAGCCGCATCAAGCAGTTTCAACATCAAACGTCCAGCTACGATCAAACGCATTCCATCTGGGGAAAACGCGACATCCATCGCAGACGTAGGGCCGATAGTGCTGAATATCTCCTTCCCCGACTCAAGATCATGAATGATCACGGTCCCCTTATTCGCTCCAACCATGGCCAAGCGCTTGTTCTGGGAGTCAAAGTTCAAGCCAGCAATAAAGTCTCCATGGCCCGAGATCGACTTGACTAAACGGCCACTCTGGATATCAAACAATTGGATTGTCGAAGTAGGCGTCTTCGTGAAGTCCTGCTCATCGTATCTCAGCGAGGCTACTGCGAGAACTCGATCCTTTACACTGCTGTTAAAGGTAACCCGCGTAATGCGTATGTTGGGCTCAGCGAATTCAAACAATACCTTTCCTGTAGAAGAATCCCAAACCTTGAGTTCGCCGCTTATCGCTTCTTTAGTTCGCAAATAGCCAGCGGTTGCAGTTAGCGTTCCGTCTAAACTAATGGCCGCGTGCCACAGTGGCAACTTGTGACCGCGGAGCTCTGCAATCTCCTTGCCGCTACTGACTTCCCAAACGCGAGCGATGGTACGATCTTCGATTCCTATGCCAGCGATACGTTGCCCATAAGCGTCCAGGCTGAATGGTTCTGCTGGCGTCATCCAGCTATTGGTGACTTCGATTCGCGACTTACCAATAATACTGAAGTTCTGGCTGTCGAACTTTGTAGCTACACCGCTACTACCATAAAATCCTCGGCGAACGGCAGTCACGGTCTTGCCATCGGCTGAAAACGCCATTGCATCAATACAACAGAGATCCGAAGTGAACCCCAGTAACCCGCTGGTGTTGACTGAGCAGTACTCGGGATGCAGAGTAAGGTCCCAGACCTTGACTGTGCCGTCATCACCACTCGAGACGAGGCGTTGGCCATCGGGGCTAAATCCAACTCCTAAAACACTTCCTGTGTGACCACGAAAAAGAAAAGTGTCTTTTCCACTTCGAAGATTCCAAACTCTCACTGAACTGTCAGCGCCAGCAGACGCAATTTGGATTCCATCAGCACTGTAAGCGACACTGCGCGACTCCCCGCTATGTCCAGTAAGTACTCGCTGTAACTGCCCCGTTGTCAGATCCCAAAGCGAAACTCCCTGATCACTGGACGCAGCAAGTTGTTGACCATCAGGACTTACCGCCACATCGAAGAAAAAGCCTCGATTGGCTTCCAGTTTTGAGGATTCCATGCCCGATTCTGTATCCCAAACCAGCAATTCACCGACTCGCGCCGTTTCGCCGGTTACGACAGAAAAGATCCTGCTGTCATTCGATCCAAATTTCACACCTCGAACCCAATCCGTGTGCCCACGATACGTAAACTTAGCTTGTCCGGTGGCAACATCCCAATACTTGACGGAATGATCTTCTGAACCCGAAGCGATGAACTTTCCGTCGGAACTCATGTCGACGCAGCGAATCACTCCATCATGCCCGCTCAGCGATTGCAGTTCTTTGCCGCTTGCAATGTCCCAAATCTTGATCAGTCGATCAGCACTTCCAGTAACTAGTTTCGTACCTTCACGGTTGAACGTCAAAGCGTGCACAACATTTGTGTGCCCCACAAGTTTCTTGAGTAACTCACCGGTTCGAGTGTCCCACAGGAAGACTTCGCCAGGCTGAATCGAGCTGCCGCCTTGGACTTGCCAAAAGGGATTTCCTCCACCCGCGGAAGCAATGAGTTTTCCATCGGGACTATATGCAACATCGAAGACCCAATTTTTGTGTTCAGTCAATGAAAAAAGTTCAGGGTGGTTAAGCTGTTTGAGATAGTTCCATTCCCAGCCACGTTGAGATGGCGGGCAGTTATCAAGAATTTGCTCGGCACCGCGAACATTGTTGGCGCGCCATTCCAACTGAGCTCGAGCGATTTTGCTCCGATACAAAGCCTGCTCCGATTCGGCGCGAGCTAATGCTTCCGACCTTGCTTTGGCTTCAGCCCTACTCCACTGACTCCACACACCTACAAAGCCAGCTACGACAACTAACATGAGCATGCCCAGAAGACTGGCAACCATCGGATTACGACGACACCATCGTGCGATTCGCTCGACATTGCCCGTCTGCCTTGCTTGAATCGGTCTTCCGTCCAGAAAGCGTTGTAAATCGTCGGCGAGGTCTTTTGCAGTCCGGTATCGATTGGAAGGCGATTTAGCGATCGCCTTAAGGGTGATCGTCTCCAGATCACGGGGAATCTGACGATTGATGTTCGTCGGACGCAGCGGCTCCTGATTGCGTATCTGTTCAAGAATCTGAGCATGATCGTTGGAGAGAATCACTGGTTGTAGAGTAATCATCTCGTAGAGCGTTGCGCCGAGTCCATAGATATCGCAGGACGGTGCGGCCACGCCCATCAATTGCTCGGGAGCGACATATCGAAGTGTGCCAACGACATCGCCAGCTTTGGTCAAGGCCGACTCCGATTCGAGTTTCGCCAATCCAAAGTCGGTGATCCAAATCCCTCCCTGGGTATCCAGCATCAAGTTGGAAGGCTTTACGTCGCGATGAATCGTCTTGTTCAAATGCGCGTAATGCAACGCATCGGCCACCTGCTTAGCCAAGTTTGCAACATTCTGAAAATAGGCTCGCTTGCCGACAGTTGAATCGCCCAAACTGTGCGAACTGGAACTACGTGATCGATTAGACCTGTAAGATAAATCGCTTGCAGGCTGATCGTCTATTGTGGGCGACGAAAGATCGTTAATGGTTTTTGTCGAATCCATGAAGAGCAACTGGCTCAACTGCGTATTCCGCGGATTAGCAGCGATAACGTCCGGCCATACAGCCGACGAAGCTCGGGCAAGCCGTCGCACATCGTCAAGTACGAGACTCAAGCTGGCACCTTCAATCAACTGCATCGCGTAGAAGGAATAGCCCCGATCTTGGCCGTTACCAAAGACTGGAACAATTCGCGGGTGTTGCAATCGGGCAGCCGACTGAGCCTCTCGTAAGAACCTCGCATTGTTCTTCGGATTGGAAGATAAAGCTCGGCTGAGTATCTTTAGCGCGACAGGCCGATTTAATGATATCTGCCTAGCCGAATAGACAGTTCCCATTCCGCCTCGCCCCAACTCTTCAATTAACTCGAAATCTCCCAACTGCTTTGGAAACTCGCGGTAAACCTCGTCATTTGCAAATGTGTTATCAGCAACAGATGTAGCCGTTCGAGGAACCACATGATCAATAGCTGTGATCGCCGGCCAAATCTCTCGCAACTCATGCTCCAAATTTGGATAGCGCGCGATGTAGTGCTCAAGTTTGACCACAACCTTCTGCTGCTGTAGCTCAATCACTTCGTCAATAATCGAATCGAGAATTCTCTCCTGTGCATCATCCAGGTTATTGCCTTGAGACTGATTCATGATTCACCTAAACGAGCTTTGGATGGTAACGTAATGATGACAGAAGCATGAAAAACTAAAAGATTCTACGCGACTTTCGATTCAAGGGGTGATACAGGCTAACGCCGAAGGTCGGAAGAATAGAGTTGTACCGATGTAACTACGGAGGATTTAATCATAATCTCAAGGAGGACACAGGACGGTGCTGTTGAGCCCCATGCCCCCATCAATTGCACGGATGCCTCATGGCACCAGCATCACACGCTGAACGAGTGCAGTGTCGCATTGGCGTGTTACGAGGTCAGACAATCGGTGGTCATAATGCACAACGTCGGCTAAGACTTCTTGTTGTATGGGCGTGATGGCATCGGACCTCTGCACACGCCCTACGAAACCTACTACGGGAATCACGGGAACGATGTCCAGACTCCGTCGATGCGGCGTTCATGAGGTCGGTAGTTGGCTTTGTAGCAAAGGTGAGCGTTGTCGCGAACGTAAAAGCCTAAGTAGAGCCAATCCATCTTTAAGGATCGTGCAAGCTCGACCTGCTTCAGAACGCTGAGCGTACCAAGGCTGTACTGCGAATAGCGCGGATCGAAGCAGCAGTAAACCGCTGACAAGCAGTTGCGACCGATGTCTGTAATCGAGACAGAGATCAGGTTGTCTTCATGCCAGATGGTTAGCTCGACGGATGGATTGGGGGCCGATAGCAAAAACGATGCGTAATCTTCATCGACAATGTCGCTTTCATCACGCGCTAAGCCTCTGCCTTGACGATGGAGATTAAACAGCTCGACTCGCCGATCGTCGACCATCGGATCGCCAAGCTCTATACGCAACTCGGACGCTCGTCGCAGAATTCTTCGATGCGTCCGCGAGGGTTGAAAGCGATTCACATCTAACCGAATAGGTTGGCACGCGGCGCAATTGGGGCACTGAGTGTTATAGAAGTACGCGCCGCTTCGACGATAGCCCGCTTCCATGGCTTCGTCAAATCGCTCGCGAGTCACAGCTTGCAAAGGCAGGCACATCGGGAGGCGAGCCGATTGATTCTCCAAATAGCTGCAAGGCGAAGTCTGATCGGAAACGACAAGGAGAAAATCGAGCATCGAACGGACATCCTAGCAATCAACGACAACAGCGGCGGTTTGTCCCTCAAAGGTAAACGACAACTGGAGCAAATGCGACTTCGATGTCGGTTGCTTGGCTTGGCATACCTGAATCGCGCAAGCGGGATCAAGTTGACTGCACCCTAGGATTGGTAGCACTTGGCTGGTTCGCATAGCAAGTAGGGCGGCTGTTAATTGAGTCAAACCGCTGGAACTGCCCGAAGTACCCAGGTAGCTTGATAAGGCAGTGACAGGCACGTCGGGAGCAAACGAGGCAATCGCTTTCGCTTCAATCCGATCCAGCTCTTTCTGCGAAAACCCTTGAGCGCTTACTACTGCTAAATCGTTCGCCGAGATGCCTGCACTTTCCATCGCAGCGTTTGCTGCCGATGCAATAG
>CAYWNG010000319.1:0-7482 GCA_964458685.1 uncultured Pirellulaceae bacterium | reverse complement strand
CCCGTGGCTGTGGCGATCTTGGCGGCAATCACTGCTTCGCGAATAGAGTTCATCGTTTCAACGAGAAGCAGATCGACGCCACCCTCTACCAAATGATCGATGCGCTCGGAGTGCTCGTCGAGGCATTCCTCAGCGGACGGAACGAGGTCAGGGCGATAACAATCCTCAAGCGAAGAGATCGAACCGGCCACAATCGCCGGCGCTCCAAACTCCGCAACCGCCTCTCTGGCAGTGGCAACCGCTCGCAATGTCAGTTCGTGTGCTGAGAAGCCTTTGCCAACTAACACGCGGCGGTTGGTACGAAAGGTGTTGGTAGTAATGATATCCGCGCCGGCATTCAGGTAGTCCAAATGAACCTGACGCAGGACGTTCAGCCCAGCATCCGTGGTCAGTGCATTGGCCGACCACAAAGGCAAACCAGTGTCCAACCCACGGCGGTTGAGCTCCGTGCCCGTTGCGCCATCAAGCAAAAGAAGTTTCGAGTTCACGATCTGCCTTCATCCAATTTCGCAGCCTTCTCGCAACGCTGGTTGGTTCTGACGTTTGTATCTCAGGCTTCTTAGTCCTTGATGAGCTCAAGGTTCGCTTCAGCGAAGGCTTTGCCCATCTGAGCAAAAATCTTTGCGCTGCCGAAGTAGTGGTAGCCACCATTGGATGCGCCTTTGAGTGCTTCTCTGTCTTGGGGTGAAAGGACCTCCTCCAAAGCAAGTTCCAGCTTCTCCTGATCCGCCTCGGTGATTCCCTCAATCCATGCATCGAGCCCGGCATAATGCTCGGGAGAGTTTGGCGAGTATTGGTCATTAGCATAGATCGCCAAGACATTTTTTCCTTTCTTCAGATGTCGAGTCTGTTGTTTATCGAGGAGGATCGATCTGTACTGCGGCTTATCCTGCCACCAGATGTAGGTGTGAATCTTGTGGCCATTCAAGTAAACATGGAACCCTTGTCGCGCTAAAATCGCGATGCGATAGGAATCGTAGTCGAGCTTATCTACTTCGAAATCGCAACGCATTAGCAAGAACTCTTCCTTTCCCCAAGTCGAGGAATAGTTGTTCAGAGTGATTCCGCTGTGTTTCCATACACCCTTGCCAATTGGTGCCTTGCCGGAGGTCCATTGGCTGTCATCGAATTCGGGCATAAACCACTTCTCCATTCCAGTTGGTAACGTGATGTCACGGAATCGCCTATCGGTGAATGCTTCCAACTTGTCTTTCGTTTCGGTGGCATCGACAGTGACGAAGCGCCAGATTCGCTCCTCTGGCAAAGGCTTACCAATCGGCTTCCAGAATTCATCCCATTTCCGCTGCGTATCGAGCGTGCCATCTGCTTTGAACGTGTGAGCCGTGCTCACGATGTCGTTGTACCTGCCCTGCTTGGGCTCTGCGGCTTCGATATCGCGATCCCAAAATGGAGCGGTATCTACTGCAACGACATTGCCTTTGAACTCGGGCATCGCAGCCGGTGCGGCCATCGCTTTGCGGAAGTTGACGTTCTTCTCACCATCGACACCCAGCACGCCAATTACAAATGGCATCTTTGGAGCCGAAAGGTCTTTGCGCACGTCGCGGATAAAGTGTGCCAAGAGGCGTGAGTACTCCTCATAGTCGCCATTGGGATAGGTCTGGCCATCTACTAGATCGTTGAAACCCTGAAGCCATACAAAACCTGCAAGTTCATAGCCCTCCTTGGGATCGTAAGCAGGGCAGACTCGAGCCGGATCGGCGAGCACCTTTTTCACATGCTCAACCATCATGCGATAAAAAACACCTGAGGCCGCATCCTTGTCTTCCTGCCATTTCTTTCGATCCTCAAGCTTGGGAATCCCGTGGGCCCCCTGCGGATGTTTGTCCCACAAATCTTGAGTATGCTTAGGCAGCTTGTATCTTCCCGCACTGGGTGGACGAAACTCGGTGTTCAGCGACCTACCGCCCCATGCCGTCTTGATGATCAGGATGGGGTCCTTCAGCTCTTTCTCCATAGTGATACCGAAGGTGAACTCAGGCCCGATCTTTCCGCTAGGCTTCGTGGGTTGGTCTCCACGTGCTCCAAAGCCTGCGGTCAATTTCCCCAAGCCCTCGCCATTCGCACTGCCATCATAAGGTCCAGTCAAATAGGACATCCAGACCTTCTCACACACGCGAGGCGTTCCATCGGGATTGCGCATCTCTTTGAGTAAAGGTGCGGTGGCTGGATCTTTACCGATGTAGTCAAAGGTTCTGATCTCAGCATGTCCTTCCATGTTCGACTGCCCAGCAAGGATGAAGACCTTGAGCTTCTGGGCAAAACAACTTGGAGAGAGAACGCACAGCAGCATGATTGTGGCAGCGATCGCTGTTGGTTTCGTTGTAATTGCCATTTAACGGTTAACGCTCTACTTTTCGGGATTGGTTTTTGAGGAGAGTTACACTGAAGCTCTTCACACTCACAAGCGATTCAGACCGCATTGTAGGTCTAGGATTCTGTTCTGCCTTGCACGACGCGAGTGAATTCCTGTCAAAACGCGCACAATGGACAGCTTAGTGGATAGACACTATCCTGACAAATTGAGGCTTGGTTTCTTGCATCGCTGGACTCGCGAGCTGTAACCTCCATAACTCCAATGCTCTGGATTCAATTCCATGAACCTTTTGCCAATTCGATTTGTTGCGATCCTCGGAATTGTGGCCACACTACAACTAGCGTCACCCTGGGCTAATTCTTATGGCCAGGAACGTTCGCTCAGTCAGGCCTCGAACCTCACGAT
This sequence comes from uncultured Pirellulaceae bacterium, assembly GCA_964458685.1. Taxonomy (GTDB): domain Bacteria; phylum Planctomycetota; class Planctomycetia; order Pirellulales; family Pirellulaceae; genus Aureliella. Next base: position 4,739 of record CAYWNG010000319.1, on the reverse strand, counting down.
CGATTCCATATTCAACAGCAAGGACTTCCATGGCGAGACGTTTGTGGGGCAATGGCAGAGCGACAGCCAAGGCTTTGAACGCGTCAAGCGAGACGCCAAGACAGGCAGTTCATCGATCGTTCGAATCGAACTTACCGCTACGCCGGTGGAGCATACCTTGGTATCCAGCAAGATGCTTACTCCTGCTGAGGCCGAAAAGCCTCTGAGCATTGATTCGTACCAATGGTCGAATGACAAAACGAAACTGCTCGTCTTCACAAACACAGAGCGTGTTTGGCGCTATAACACTCGCGGCGATTATTGGGTCCTTGACCTCAAGTCGCAATCACTGTCGAAAGTCGGTGGTGATGCATCTGTGTCCTCCCTCATGTTCGCGAAGTTCTCCCCGGATGCGAAGAAGGTTGGTTATGTTTACAAGAACGATCTCTACATTCAAGAACTAGCCAGCGGTTCGATTACTCGGCTGACCGACAATGGAACACCGACTAATATCAATGGTACGTTTGACTGGGCTTATGAGGAAGAGTTCTCGATTCGGGACGGCTTTCGCTTTAGTCCCGATGGCAAGCGAATTGCCTTTTGGGAAATCGACTCATCTGGAATCGAGTCCGTTCCACTGGTCAATAACACCGACACGCTCTATCCCAAAATTCAGTACATTCCCTATCCCAAAGTCGGAACGATCAACCCCGCTGCGCGAATCGGAGTGATGGATCTTGCTAGCCGCGAAACCACTTGGATGCCAATTCCCGGCGATGAAAGAGACAACTACCTGCCTCGCATGGAGTGGGTTGATGAAACGCGTTTGGTGATCCAGCAACTCAATCGGCTGCAGAACCGGCTCGTGGTTTATGTTGCTGACGTAATCAAGCCGCAACTCGATGTTGTGCTAACGGAAAAAGATGATGCATGGATCGATGTGCATGACACGCTTCACTGGCTTGCCGATCGGTCGCAGTTCGCTTGGTTGAGCGAAAGAGACGGATGGCAGCATATCTATCTAGCGACCATCGATGGCAAATCGATCAAGCCCGTGACAACTGGCGATTTTGATGTCACGGAGATACTTGGCATTGATGACGTAGCTCAATGGATCTATTTCTACGCCTCGCCTTCCAACGCCACTCAGTTGTATCTCTATCGCGTACACTTTGACGGCAGTAATTTACAACGCGTTACGCCCGCGGCCAAGACTGGTACGCATCGTTACGTCCTCTCGCCCGATCGCAAATTGGCTCTTGTCACATCGTCTAGCTTCACTTCGCCTCCGATAACCGAGGTAGTCCGCTTGAGCGATCATGCGACGCAGTTCGTCGCCGAAGCAAACTCAAGACTTCGCGATCAAGTCAAGACGGCTCAGCTACCTCCAAGCGAGTTCTTCCGCGTCGATATTGGCGGCGGTGTTGAACTTGATGCTTGGTGCATTCTGCCGCCCGATCACGATCCATCGAAGAAGTATCCGCTCATCGTTCATGTTTACGGCGAACCAGCAGGGCAGACCGTGGTTGATAAGTGGGACGGTGATCGGATGTTGTGGCACAGCATGCTCGCGCAACATGGCTATGTTGTGATGAGCTTTGACAACCGAGGCACACCAGCCCCGCGCGGACGTCAATGGCGGAAGAGCATTTATCGCCAGATCGGTATTCTCGCATCTGCCGACCAAGCGGCGGCGGTGAAGTCCGTGCTGAAGCAACGCCCCTACCTAGACTCCGAGCGAGTAGGCGTTTGGGGGTGGAGCGGCGGCGGATCGATGACGCTCAACGCCCTGTTTCGCTACCCTGAGATCTATGCATCTGGCGTATCGGTTGCTCCTGTACCAAATCAACTTTACTATGACACCATCTATCAAGAACGCTACATGGGCTTGCCCCGTGATAATGAAGAGGGCTATCGCTTGGGGTCACCGATTACATTTGCGAACAAACTTGAGGGTGACCTTCTGTTGATTCACGGCACTGGCGATGACAATTGCCACTACCAGACGACTGAATTGTTAATCAACGAATTGATCAAGCACAACAAACCCTTCAGTATGTTCGCCTATCCGAACCGTACGCATGCCATCCGCGAGGGCGAGAACACTACGCGGCATCTTTTCCAAATGATCACCAACCATTTTCTAAGAACGCTTCCCCCAGGTCCAAGAACCCCCTAACAGGCAGCCATTCTTTCGTACTCTGCAGAGGCCAATTAAAATGAGCATCAGGTGCAATTCAAAAAAACTCGTTGGCGGTAACTCGCGTGACATCGCAATCCAAGTACTTCTTCTCGCTAACCTCTCGCATCATCGGACCGCAAGCTTGCAGTAGATTGGCGGAGAAGCAACTGTTTCAGGCTCAGCTTGCTGTCGCAACTTCTTTACTAGCCTTCGCTGCATGCCTGGCAACGATTATTTTTTCGAACCAGTTTTTGCCCTTCGACCTGCTCGTCGTGGTCTTCGTTTCGCTCTTGATGTTCGCTTCGGTCATTCCGATCTATCGCTGGCTGGTTCCGACTTGGCCAGCGACCGCGGAATTGGCGAATAATCTTATCCCAGGCAGTCTGTGTCTAGCGTGCGGTTATAGCGCGATCACGATGGGTGGCCAACTTCCGTTGTCCTCTGTTTATGCTTCCGCCATCCCATTGCTTTCGGTAATGATTTGCCGCCGACCGTTTGCATTGCTTTGGACCCTGGCGATGGTCTGCCTGCTGCTAGCAGGACTCTTTACGAAGACTGACACACCTGCCTTTCCAGGCTATGTGACTTTGCTGGCTGGAATGACGGTCGTTGTCCCTACGTTGATTAGCATGCATCTGCATCGCAAGGTCTGGGAAGCGGCGTTGGAGAACGAAGCACTGGCCAGACGGAAACTTCGTGACCAGCACGAAGAGCAGCGTCAGTTCGACAGGAAATTGCGAGACTTCGAACGACAAGAGAGTCTTGGATTGATGGCTGGAAGGATTGCTCATGACTTCAACAACTTGCTGACTGCAATTACAAGTGGTACTGAACTCGTAAGGATTGCTGTTAAGTCAAAAGACTTGGATGACATAGATAGCTACGTGGATATCATCCAACATGCTGCAGAGAATGCGAGCAAGCTCTCCGCGCAGTTGCTTGACTATACAGGCAAGTCTCGAATGACCATCGTGCCCATCGACTTGACTGGCCGGATTCAGAATTCGATTCCGCTCGCGCAAGCAGCGTGCCCCCCAGGAACGACGATTACTATTGAAGCGAACGAACAATTGTGGGTGGAAGGCGATCCAACACAGATTGACCAAGTGATCGTCAACTTAGTCAGAAATGCAGCGCAATCCTATGAACCGAATACTGGCGTCGTACGCGTTGCTCTGAACTCTGTTGAAATCACATCCGAATTTCGTTGCCGCTGCACGGGCAAAGCAATCGCGAACGGCCGGTATGCGCGGCTTCAGATCGAAGATCAAGGTCGCGGCATTTCAGAGTCTCGCTTGAGCCATATCTTTGAACCGTTCTTTTCAGACCGCCAAGAAGGTACTGGACTTGGCTTGGCCGCTGTCAGTGGAATTGTATCGGCTCATGGAGGATCGCTGATTGTAGACACCAAGGTCGGAGTTGGCTCGACCTTCTCACTTTTTCTTCCAGCCGCACCTGCTCCGCTGGATCAATCCAAGGATACAAGTACCCAAGCGAAACCAGCTCGCACGAATAAAAAGCTGCTCGTGGCCGACGACGAGGAATTGGTCCTTCACACCGTTAGCCGCCTTGTGCAAAGCCTGGGATTTGACGTAGTTTGCGTGGCGGACGGACGGCAGGCGGTCAACGCCGTCGTCGGCGAATCCGAGATTTGCGGAGTGATCATGGATGTATCGATGCCCGTGATGGACGGGTATCAGGCACTCAAGGAGATTCGAACACGCCATGCTCAGTTGCCCGTCCTGCTAATCTCGGGGTACTCGGGAGCTTTTCCTGCTGAACATCGAAACGACGAATTCACAGAACTGCTCAATAAACCTTTCTCTCTAGACCGCCTGAAGGAAAAGCTGAGTGCGATGGGTTGCTAGCGACATGTTGTAGTTGGCCGAACCGACAAGCATCTGCAACGAAAGCCATGGTACTCGCATGCCTACGTTGAGGCTGGGCGTGCATCGGCGTCAGCCTTCGTATCCTTAACGATTTTGAGTCGATTCACGTCCTCTCAACCGAGGACGAGCCGCGACAAGTCGTGACGCAATGCGACAGAACGTGTCGCAACTTGGAAATCCTGAATTTGCCAGGATTTTGGAGAAATCAAGGTGTCGCCCGATCCGCTGGGGGCGATTCCGATTGTGTTTCTTCTCGTAGGAGCCAGAACAAGGTAGAATAGAAAAGAGATTTACTCGGGAGACGAAGATGACGCAAAACGATCTACTGGCGGCGATAGAGGCTTTACCTAAAGAACTTCAGTTCGCTTTGGCGACTTCGGTGCTTGATCGCTTGGCCGCGGAAGGCCCATTGCCGGTATCTGAGCAGCTCAAGACGGAATTCTTGCAGCGCGAGCAAGCGTTCTTTGCAGATCCAAGCAAGGGCGAGTCATGGGACGTCGTGCGCGAGGAACTCTTTGGAAAGTGAACCGAGTACTGATCGTTATTGAGCCAGATGCCAAATTGGATATCCGTAGTGCTCGCGATTACTATTCCAACAAAGGCGAAAACACCTCCAAGTGATTCCGAGATGAACTGACTCAGGTGTTCGACTTGCTATCGCGTCATCCCGAAGCAGTCGCAGTCGCTTT
>CAYWNG010000318.1:0-7520 GCA_964458685.1 uncultured Pirellulaceae bacterium | reverse complement strand
GAGAAAGCCGCCACCGAGAAAGCCTCGTGGTCCGTTAGCGAACAGAGCGACTCCAACGGCAAGCCAGAGCGTTAAGGCCGTACCAAGCACGGTTCGATAACGATCTCTCGCGAACGCCAGCCAGACCGCAATCATTCCATAAAAAATGCCGCTCCACCACAGCGGTGGCGAAGGCAACCAAAGATGTCCCAGTGGAACTTGGTAAGCAAGCTCCACACATCCCTGAATCACAGCTAAACAACTTCCGGAGATGGCTCCAAGCGCTGATCCTATCACACTTCCCAACCACGGTATCCAAGCCACAAGTCCAGTCGCTAAACCACACAGCAGTCCGATCATCAGCGGAATCGAAAGCACAACGTTTAGTGGAATCGAAACCAGAGAGACAACGTGAAAGTGATGCCAAATCAGTGGAGTCGTTAACAGGCCAACCCAGAAGCTGATACGAAGGCCAGACACAACATAACGCCTGATCGCCAACAAACATCGGCGCCACCACGGAAGGCTCTCTTCGAGCAAGCTTTGCAGCGCATTGCGACGTTCAGTCTTACCATCGCGATTGAAAACACCGATCGTGGCGACAGCTAAAAAAGATAGCTGCACGCCGACATTGGTAAGATTGCTGGCACTCTGCAAGGAGAGAATCACCGCCGAAAGCGCCAGCAGATTGAAGAGTCTTGGATTCATGCCCCAGTAGCGAGCTAAAGTTACTGCGATGATTAAGATCAGTGCTCGAAGCACCGGCGGATTCGATCCAGCAAGTCCCGCGTATGCCGTGCAAACACCGATCACCAGAATTGCAACGGTGCCGCGACGAAGTGCAAGTAACTGGCTAAGAATCAACAGCGTGACCGCGATGATCTCGACGTGCATTCCACTGATCGCCAACATGTGTAGCGTCCCAGTGGCCATCAACTGTTGTTGGCTCTCCCAATCAACCTGTTCACGCTGACCAAAGACGAGTGCAGCAGCCAGTTCGGCTTGTCCCCAAGTAATGTGACGATGCAAAGCTTGATCAATAGCGCGAACCGCGTAGCCTCGCAGTCGTTGGAAGGGAAACTTGAAAGAGGTTTCCAGCTTATGAATCTGACTGCTGTTGTCGGTACTGATCGTCACAAACATGCCTTTCGCCTTGGCTAGCTCAGCAAAGTTTGGCATGCCAGGATTCGAGGGTTGCGCGATGGCTTCGATACTTCCAAAAACTTCAATCCTGTCGCCCGGCAGGAATTGGTGGATTCTGCCTTTGGTCGTCAACGTGGAAAGCGCAGAGACATCGATCCACTGGTCCACATCGCGAAGTTGTTCCCATTGGACGCGCCAGCGAGTCGACCAGGGATCGGAGTTCGGGTCTGACTCGCGATGATACGGATTTGGGCTCCAAATGGCCGCTTGTTGAATCACACCGCGCAGAGCGATTGGGGCGGACTGTCGACCAGCGATCGATGTCAAGCAATCGCTGTCCGGTGGACGATGAGCCAGACTGTAGAGGCACGCCACAGGAATCACTGTACAGAAGCCCGCAGCCGCCTTAACTGAAAAGCTAACTCGAGAACGGCACGCCAGAGCTACTGTAGTTGCCCCAAGTATCACAGCCATGGCTGCAACCATCGTCCAATGCTGTTCGAGCGGCTGAGCCAAGCAGACTCCGATCACCCAAGCGAGAAAGAACCAGATCAGCGGATAGCGTCGAATGGCTAGTTCGAATTGATCGGGCTCGTTCTCACTTTTGTTAGTTGAGTCTTTAACTGAGTCGGTAGCTGAGCTCGCAGCTTCCGCCGATGCCGAGATTGTAGGTGCAGCCGAGTCAGAAGTCGTTGCTGAGTCCGAAGAAGCTTCGCCTGCTGAAGATATCTCGCGGCATGTTGATATCGCGAGAGTTGATGATGTCGTTGGATCATCAACTGGAGACGGATTCGTTGGGATGTCTGATTGCGGATCGGCCATGACTTGCAATTGCAAGCCAGAGGCTTGCCCACACAGTTGGAAAACTCACTGTGGCCAGCTCAACCGCGAATGAACAAGGTAAGGAATCATTCGCCAGTTGAACTTAAGGCCAACAGAACTAGCTTGCCAAATTGCGTGAGACATCCGTGCGGTACGCTGCAATTGCTGGAATAATTCCTGCGAGCACGGCTAAGACGATCAGACCTGGAATCACGACCAGTTCTTGAATGGAAATCGTATTAAACATGCCAACTTGCAAGCCGGTGTTTTCTTCAATATACCCACTTCCGAGGACGCCGACTGTATGGCCAAGCAGCCAGCCCAAAATTCCTCCACCAAATGCAATCATTAAGGACTCGATCAAAACGATATACAGAATCACATCGCGACGAGCGCCCAGGGCTCGCATGACGGCGATATCTCGTTTGCGTTCGTTCATCGAGTTATAAATACTGACCAGGATGCTGACTGCGCTAACAACGCAAACAAGTACGGTCAAAATCAACAAAACATTGCGAAAAGGTGTCACGAAGACCTGCAGTAGTTTTCCGATCTCTTCGATGGGCGACACTGCTTGCGTGTTGCGTTTGTTGATCGACCAAGTCATGTTAATCGCGTAAATTCCTTGGCTGGTCTTTACAAGGACGGCAGATACGTCTCTTTTTTCAAGAGGCAGTCGAGCGGGCTGGTCGAGCCCCACTTTTTTGTCGACTTGAACCTTCTTCTCGTCAGGTCGAAAAAGGTCGGGAGCGACGCGAGCATGGTTCTCGAGGAGATAAAAACCTTCGATGTTAATAAAAGCGGCTCGATCGTTGGGCGTGCCGGTTGGTTCCAGGATGCCGACGATCTTGAACTCCTCGCCGTGACCAACACCATCGGGATCGCCGTGAGTCGTTTGTAGGATGTCGCCGACCTTCTTGTTCATCTTTTTGGCGACTTGCGAGCCCAACACGGCTTCGAAAAATCCGTTCTCCTTCGAGCAATCCTCGAAGTTACGACCGGAAGCAAACTTGTACTCTTGATCGCCGGCGCGACCGTGCCGAAGTTTGTCGAAGAACTCTGAGGTTGTTCCAACGACGCGGAAGGGTCCGTAATAATCGCCCATACAAATTGGAATCGCGAAGCCGCCGTCAGCGGTGTACGCACTGAAAATGCCTGGCCGTTCTGGTTCTTCGACGCGACCGCCGATGCGTTCGATTTCGTTTTTGCGACCTTCCTTGCCAGGGATCAGCTCAAGGTATTCGTCATAGGGAATCGTTTCAATCGGCTTGCTGAGATAGAAAACGGTGTTCAATGCCAATTGAAGTGCGCCGCCTTTGCTTCCGACGATGAGGTTATAGCCAACATTGCTGTTGCGATCAAAAGACTCTGTCACCAACCATCCGATGCTCAGCACCATGACCACCAAGGCAACGCCAAGAGCCATACTGGTTGTGGTTAGGATCGAAGCGAAGCCGCGCTGGACGATATTGCGAAATGCGATTGCAAAGAGATTCATGTTAAACTCCTACTGGCTTCGATGTGGCCTTGGCAACATGGTTGACCTCTTCCAGTCGATTGACGCGAGGAAACTGTCCAGCGACTTGCATCGAGTGAGTCACCATCAGCAGAGCGATGTTTTCTTCGCTGCAGCAAGTGCGGATCAAGTCGATGATCATCTGCTGGTTGGTCGGATCGATGTTCGCCGTCGGCTCGTCAGCTAAGAGTAGCTTCGGTCGATTGGCCAGAGCGCGTGCAACGGCCACGCGTTGTTGTTGGCCAACGCTTAGTGCGCTAGGCTTGTAATTCATTCGCTCGCCCAGGCCGACTCGATTGAGTAGATCCTTCGCGCGGTTGAGGTCATGTTTGCCGCTGCCGAAGGTCATGCCTAAGCGAACATTTTCGAGTGCGGTGAAGCCACTCAGCAGATTAAAGGTCTGGAAGACATAACCCAGCTTAGCCGCGCGAACTCGATCGCGTCCCTGTTCGCTCAGTCGCGTAGTTTCAATTCCATCCAAGTGAATCGAGCCGGAGTCGATACTCAAAATTCCAGCGATCGCGTGAAGCAACGTGGTCTTGCCTCCACCGCTTTCGCCGATCAGCACGACTTGCTCGCCAGCGCCAATTTGGAAAGTGGGGATGTCCAGAATGGGAAGGTCACCACCTTCAGGCAAGCGGTACGACTTCTTGAGATTCTCAATTCTCAACATGCTCTTAATTCACTCTGCTTTAATTCAATCGCAATAATTCGAAATGTGGGTTTCAGGCCAAGCAACGGCAGTCCGTCTAGCGCTTGCGACGAATGGCGCGTTCCATATCTCGCTTGGCGTCAGCCTTCTTCATCTTCTCGCGTTTGTCGTGCAGTTGCAGGCCGCGACAGAGGGCGAGTTGGCACTTAGCGATGCCTCGTTCGTTGAAATACATCTTCAGCGGCACTAGAGTCAGTCCCTTCTCCTTGGCCTTCTTGACGAAGCGCAGCATCTCTCGCTTGTGGACCAGCAACTGACGCAGTCGTTTGGGTTCGTGATTCCAGACAGACGCTTGAGGGTACTCAGCGATGTTGCAACCCACGAGCCACAGCTTGTCGTCCTTGATTCGACCGTAAGCTTCGTCAAGTTGGCATTTGCCATTGCGCAGACTTTTGACTTCGCTTCCTCGCAAGATCAATCCGCATTCGATCGATTCAAGGATCTCGTAGCTAGCTCGAACCTTGCGGTTGTCGCTGATCAGCTTGACGTTGGATTCCTTATCCTTGTTAGCCGCCGGAGTTTTGGGGGCTGCGGCAGTTGGTTTTGGCTTGTTCTTTTGACTCACTCGTTTGGCTCGCCGACATTCCTGACAACCGACCGCTGCGGCACATTTCGCGGCAGATTTCTGGTGTTGCCGCTATACTACGCTGGTCGAGTTGTCTCAGGTTCAAGAAAAAACTTAGAGGCATCATGTTGCCCAACAATGGACTGTGCTGAATAGACTGTACAATGGCCAAGTCGGCAACCGCCCGTGTATGATAGTTGAGGGGTTCCAATTGAGCTTCAAGGCATTGATAAAAACGCGACTTCGCTTAACCGCCATCCTGGCCTTAGCCATGTTGGTCAGCCAGGCTTCTTGGAGCCGCTGGATTCAGGCAGACGAGCAACCTGTGGGTAAGTTGCAGACCAGCCCCCAGCAATCCGTCGATCCGAAAGAAACTGCTAGCCTGGAAACGACAAGTCTGGACAAGGCCGCGATCGAAGCTTTGGTCCAACAACTTGGCTCGCCCTCCTACGCGATGCGTCGAGAAGCCTATCAGAAGTTGCTGAAACTTGGCCCATCGGCTCAAGCTGCCGTCGATCAAGCGGCTGAGTCGCCCGACAAACAGATCGCCGAGTCGGCTGGCAGACTAAAGACTTTAATCCGAGTCATGACCAAATGCCAAGATCCGCAGTTGGCGCTGGAAGTCGCCGATCTGTTCTTGACCGCCAATGAAGAGAATTTGGGGAAGTTGACCGAACGCGGGTTGTGGGATCTGGCTGGGCTGTTTCTCGACGAACATGAATCGATCGCTGTTAAGTGCCAAACGCTCTTCTTTCAAGATTTTGGCACTTGGGATCTTATTCAACAAATCGTCGAGAATGCTAGTCAACAAGGCGATGTCAAACTAGCCTGGCCAATTGTTTCACGCCTAGCTCCGGCCGAGCTGGTCTATTGGACTGCGGGTAAATTGGGACTGCCTGTAATCAGAGAGCCCGAAGATGAAGACGACAAAGCTAAGCAGCTTCTGTTTGCAGGCAAGGTTGAGGAAGCTCTGAAGTTGAATGCTTCGCCAGCGGTGAAGTACTACATCGCCATGCGCGGTTTCCAGTGGGATGCGTTGAAGGATAAGAAGCTACAGCGTTACATGATTGCAGGTCAAGAAAACCCCGGCAGTCAAGCGGCACTGGCAATGCTGCTGGAGTTCGCAGGAGATCCAGATGCGTCGCAAGCGATGTGGCGCGGCGTGTTGGGGTTGAGCGACGAGGAGATCCAGAACAGCAGCAAGTTCAACGAAGCTGCTTTGAAGCTTTTGAAAGAGGCTTCACCGATTGCCACAGAAACTGAAACCGACACGCGGCGGGCAACTACGGCTAAGCCGGCTGCATTTCATCAGCTTGCCGTTGCATTGATTCTCAGTGGACATGCTGATGCGGTCGAGCAATATCTGGTTGAAGAAGATCCACAGGCGGCCTTCGGGTTTGTCTTGCGTCGCGATTATTCCGCGGCACTTAAACTGATCGGGCTCGAGCCCGACCTGAGCAACTTTGAAAAATGGCTAGACCGAGAGCAGTTTCCCAAGGCGAAAGGTGGTGTCAAGGTTTTCGAACGCTCGCCTGATCAAGATATCAGACAATTGCAGTTCGCAATGAATCTTGGCCAAGTAGGCTCGACTCTTGTTGGCGTCGGCCATCGTGACCAGGCCAAGCGAATCTTGTCCAACTTAGTCAATCTAGCTCGGGACTACCCAGGTGAATCCGAAGTTTGGAATCGATGTATCCTGCGATGGGTCAATAGCGATAAATGGCGAGATCTTTGCATCGAGGTGATTGGCGAACGCTTCGAGCAAATCCGGAAAGAGCATCGAGAGTTGGTTCTTGAAAAGCTGTATCCGAACTTGGGATCGATCGCTTATGAACTCTTGAATGAAGCTCCTGTGTTGAAGGAGGCAGGGAAGAGCAAGGCGTGGGATAAAGCATTTCGACAGTTGGAGCATCTGGAGCGCTGTGATCGCGACTACTTCGGTTCCAGTGCCCAATCGTTGGTCCGCGCATGGTTGCATCGTGTCGCGCTAAAGGTCTCCAAGCCCGATCCGACAGGGGGGCGAGACGAACCGAGCTTTGACGACACAAACACCATGCTCGCGCTTTCGAAGATCGCCAATGATTGGGAGGATACGGGCGCAGCACTACAGTTTCTTGGAGTGCAGAGCGATCAGCCGGTCTACGATTTCGATATCTATTTACAAGCTGCCCGAATCTGCTTGAAAACTAAAGAGCCCAATACGGCTATCGATTGCATCGAAGCGGTCAATCCTGGACCTGGTAAGTACCATTTACGATCGCAGGTCCGCATGGAAGCCTTGCTTTCCAGCGGAAAACTAGAGCAAGCCGAACAAGAGTTTTTGGCTCGGTGGATGCGCATGGTGTCGCTAAGTTGGAACGGCGATCGATCGAACGGATATCGAGTCGTCGATGACTTTGTGAAAGAGGAGAAGTGGGAAGAGGCCGCCGAGTACGCCGAGCGAAACTTTGTCATGGACAATGCCATGGACCGGGCTATGCATTACTACGCGTTTTGGCAAATGCGACAGTACGCGACTGTCTTGGAAGAACTAGAGCAACACCAGCACAGCGCTGATGTCCTGCGAACAATCTTAGTTGATATGCTGCGACCAACATCGACGATCGTTCGCTATTTCTCTGCTACCAACGACCTGGACCTGATTCGATTCACTGCCGCGCGGCAACGCATCTCGCAAGCGATCGCTTTGATTCAACGCGAGGACTTCACAGCGGCTCGGCGCGAACTGGATATTGCCTTCCGATTGCATTCGCAGGATGTCGAAGCAGTGGTCAGTTGTTACC
>CAYWNG010000317.1:0-7524 GCA_964458685.1 uncultured Pirellulaceae bacterium | reverse complement strand
GTGTAGATGGGGCAGTCGCGTACCAATACACTTTCGACTTGGAAAGAAAGGTACTCGAAATGGAGCTCAGGACGTGGGTGAACTCCAAGCGAATTGCTAAGAAGTGTACGCTTACGTTCTGGTATGACGGGTCGAGCTTTGTTCTACAGCAGTAGGTTGTTTCGTTGGGCAACCATTGCCCCCAAGCCCCTTCGAGCAAATGAGTATCATCGCTGAACGGTCAGCCTCAGCGCGAGGGAGAGTTCATCACGCGTGATTCAGAGTCAAACGAGTTGCTGAAGCTGGTGTGAGAAAAGAATTGAATACCGCTAATCTTCACTGACGAGCACTAATGATTAGCGGAATGAGTGTAGCCTCAGTCAAACGTGGTCAAACCCGGCAGGAATTTGACCTACCCGGATGCGCCGGTAGCGAAAAACCTAACGGTCCGACCGGGCAAGCCGGTAGGATTGAAGACTGGTGCAATTGAAGACTGAAAAGTTAACGTTGTTCCCACATCGGTAGGTCGCAGCGAATAGCTTCGACATACTTTTGCGCGGCGCCGGTGTTGAAGACGACTACTTTATCGCTCGGTTCAATACGTCCTTGTTGGATAAGCTTTTCTAGAGCTGCGAAACAACAAGCTGTCTCGGGACAGATGGCTATCCCTTCGGCTCGACATGCCTCCTGAGTCCAGGACACAACGCCGGACTCTTCTGCGGCAATAGCGAAGCCACCACTCTCGCGCACTGCGTCTAGAATCATGAAATCACCGACGGCTACGGGAACGCGGAGACCACTGGCAATAGTCGCCGCATTGGCGAAAGGCTGAGCAAACTGCTCGCCCGAATCAAAGGCTCGTACTATCGGCGCGCAGCCCGAAGACTGAACTGAGATCATGCGCGGCATCGTTTCGCTTTCCAACCAGCCGATTTGCTGCAGCTCTTGAAAAGCCTTCCACATACCAATCAATCCTGTTCCACCACCGGTCGGATAGAGGATTACGTCCGGCAGCTTCCAATTCAATTGCTCGGCGAGCTCCAACCCCATCGTCTTTTTGCCCTCGATGCGGTAGGGTTCTTTAAGAGTCGACAAGTCGAACCATCCCATCGATTCGATCCCTTGTCGAACGATCTTTCCGCAATCGTTGATCAAGCCGTCGACAAGGTATGTCTTGGCTCCGAAGAGCTGGCATTCATATTGATTGACGATCGGCGTATCTTTGGGCATGAACACAAAGCACTCGATTCCCGCTCGGGCTGCATAAGCCGCGGCAGCACCACCAGCATTGCCTGCGGTAGGCAAAGCGACGCGACGAATGCCAAAGTGACGAGCCATCGACATGGCCATTGCCATTCCGCGGCTTTTGAAACTGCCGCCAGGCAAGTGCGATTCATCTTTGACCAGAAGATTCTCCAGCCCAAATCTCGCAGCCAACCTTGGGCAGCTCAAGAGCGGCGTAGTTTGCTCGCCCAACGAAACCGGTTCGATCGAGTTCCCGACTGGAAGCAGTTCACGAAACTTCCACATCGATGCGGGTCTGCCGCGAAGTACATCGCGAGGCACATCCATTTCGATTTGATCCAAATCGTATCGAACCCACAGTGGTCGATCTTTGTGCATCGACTGCACAACGTTCGGATCTAAGTGAGTCTTATCAATGGCCGACTCAAGATGCGTAACGTAGCGATCGGTCATCATGAGGCTCCCTGAATTTAGTTATCGTCATTGGCAATTGCCGAAGACTCGTCCGTTGTCGCGCTAGTCGTTTCTCCTGTAGATGCCTCCGTTTGGGCAGCTCTACCGGTTAGAATCGGTCGCATCGTTTCAAGCCAACTTGCAAAGCTTCCCAAGCGGATCTGTTTGCGAGCTTCCGCCATGAGTTGCTGATAGAAAGTTAGATTGTGATGCGTCAGCAAAGTCGGTCCCAACATTTCGTTGGCGATGAACAGATGCCGCAAATAGGCCTTCGAGTGCCGACAGGCTAAACACGGACAGTTCGGATCAAGCGGCTCGGGGTCTTCGGCATACTTGGCGTTGCGCATTTTGACCGAGCCAGTCCAAGTAAAGGCCATGGCATTGCGACCATTGCGAGTCGGCATCACGCAATCAAACATGTCGACTCCGCGAGCGATGCCCTCTAGCAGATCGATCGGAGTCCCGACGCCCATGAGATAGCGAGGCTTGTTGGCCGGCAAATGAGGCGTAGTACCTTCAATGACGCGATACATTTCGACGGGCGGCTCTCCAACACTCAGACCACCGACGGCAAATCCATCGAAGGGCAGGGCGGTCAGGCCTCGCGCGCTGGCTTGCCGCAGCTCAAGGTCCAAGCCGCCTTGGACGATGGCGAACATGGCTTGCTGAGGTCGCTTGGATGCTTCCAAACATCGCGCCGCCCAGCGTGTCGATCGCTCCATGGCAATGACAACATCTTCGTGCTTGGCTGGCAGAGCAATGACGTGATCCAAGACCATGGCGATGTCGCTGCCAAGCCGCTCTTGAATGGCGATCGACTCTTCTGGCGTGAGCTCCAACTTCCGACCGTCAATGTGCGAATGGAATACAGCACCGCGCTCGGTAATCTTAGTCCGAGCAGCCAAACTGAAGATCTGAAAGCCACCGCTGTCGGTAAGGATTGGGCCGTCCCAACCCATGAACCGGTGCAGGCCACCCATTTTTTCAACACGCTCGCTACCAGGTCGCAAAGCTAAGTGATAGGTGTTGCCGAGAATAAGTCCTGCGCCAGTGGACCAGACTTGGTCGACCGAAAGCCCCTTAACCGTTCCAACGGTACCAACGGGCATGAAGACCGGAGTCGAAACGCTGCCGTGAGGCGTAGTTAGCGTACCCAAGCGTGCTGCAGTCCGATCATCGGTCTGCAGCAGTTCAAATTGAAAGCCTAAGGCCATGTACGGCTCGATCAGTCGCCACGAAGCTTGAGGTTATGGCGAGTCAACTTCTCGCGGACTTCGTTCAAGCTCGTCACACCAAAGTTCTTCGACTCTAACAGATCATCACCGGTCTTGCGAATCAATTCGCCGATCGTATTGATGCCCAAGCGAACCATACACTTACGAGCGCGAACCGACAGATTCAACTCGCTGATCGGACGATCCAGAACAGCTTGTTGATCTGGGGTCATGCCCGACAGATCCAATGGTGGATCAGGTTCACGAACTTGATCCATCATCTGTCCAAGGTACAGACCCTTGCTGGAAAGCATGTCGCGAATTTCGACCAAGCTGGTTTCACCGAAGTTCTTGCTCGAAAGCAATTGCTGCTCGGAGGTTCGAACCAAGTCGCCCAGAGTATGGATACCCATCTTCTGCAAGCAATTTCGGCTGCGAACGGACAACTCGAAGTCGTTGACGGATACGCTCAGCAGTTGGCTCATGCGTTCGTTTTGTCGAGCTGCATCTTCGTCGTAGTAGATGTTACCGCTAGCGGAGGCATCCTTCATGTAAAGTCGAGCGCGAGCGTGACCTGGATAGACATCAAGGATTCGCTTGTAGCAAGCTTGAGCCTTGTTGTAATCGTTGCGATCTTCGTAGATCACGCCCAGGTTGATTAGTGTACCAACGTGAGCTGGGAAGCATGAGGCGGCTCGTTCGTACAAACGAAACGCTTCGGCCTCATTACCCTTGCGATCATTTTCCAGCGCCAATCCAAACAGCGCGCCTGGATGCTGATCGTCGTATTGAAGAGCGCGATTGTAAAGTCGCAGAACTTCATCAAAGTTTGCAGTGAGTGCAGCGACGGTGGCTCCGCGCTGATAGTTGTACTCGGCGGTCTGTTCAGCCGGTCCAAAGATGTTGTCCAGAATATCCATGGCTTCTTGCAACTTACCCTGATATCGCAAGACTTCAGCAATGGCTACTTGGCATTGGTCGCCATCGTAGCCAGCGGTCTTAGCTGCGTTCAGGTATTCAATCGCTGCAGCATTGTCGCCAATCTGGAAAAGCGACTTGGCTGTATAGTATTGTGCAAGGGCACCACCATCGGCGCGAGCGAGAGTTTCTTTGGCTTCCGCAAACTTGCCTACCAAATATTGGCAAACACCAAGCCGGACGGACTGCGCTGGGCTGCGATCCTCGATCTGCCCCAACTCAATCACCGCATCTTTCAATACGGCCAATTGGCTATAGTCCTCGGAAATCGTTTTGCAAAGTTGACGGATCTCTTGAGGTCCAAATGAATGGTTGGATACCACAGTCTCGCGAATATCTTGGACTGAAGCGTCGGTCATCCTAGGTAGACTCCCTGTTGGAAGGTTCGTAAATGTTCTAAGTTGGAGAGCCAGCGATGGGAGTCGAACCCATAACCCCCGCATTACGAATGCGGTGCTCTGCCAATTGAAGCTACGCTGGCAGTGTGCCTTTGGTCGCAAACACAAACCCAAAAGAGGGGCTTGAATTGCGTCGTTTTTTGGACCCGGAAGTTTAACAGCCACTTCTGAAATTGTCTAGGCAAAGAATTGAGCTTACAGACGTGCCAAATCATGTTTTTGCGACATAATCACCCTCTAAAACTGTATCTGGTCCAAAAAATGCTCAGGGCGCAGGTCAAACAGCCTTAGGAATTGACAGCTAGTTGATCTGCGGCAGAGATTTTTCAGATGCAGATTCGCGACAAGTTCTGCATGGAAAGTGCAGCTCGGGAGCATCCTCAAAAGCTCTGGTCGATCCATCAACCCTCAGAGTATACTTAGGTTTACGGTCAAGTTTCCGGTGGGAGAGTTTTTGATTCGTCGACAAGCGACTTAGCTTTGTGGAACGATTCAAAACGCCGAAGGCGCAAGCAGTAGCCCTCAATCGCTCAGGTACCCTGAACTGCTGGAATTCAACCGTCTCTGGAGAGAGATCAAGTTCGATTCGTTGAACTCAAGATCCACCGAAGGGGATACGAAGCTGATCATTCCGACCGGCTTCGAACAGCTCTCAGGTAAATGGACAGAGGGGCATTCAACATTGGGCGTCAAGCTTCGCTAAGCGAGTCTTCGTCAATGCAACCAAGCCTCTGTCCGTTAGGTGGGTCATGTCAAATCCTTCCACTGAGTCCCCATTCGTCGCTCGTCACATCGGTCCTCGCGAGCATGAAATCCGCTACATGCTTCGCACGCTGGGATACTCGAGCTTGGACGAACTCTCGGCGGCTGTCATCCCTGGTTCGATTGCCGACAATCAACCACTGGCTATTGATGCAGGTGTGAGCGAAGAGCAAGCCCTAGAAGAGCTTCGAAAAATCGCCAACAAAAATCGTGTGATGCGAAGCTTGATTGGTCAAGGTTACTACGGCACGCACACGCCTAAGGTCCTTCTCCGCAATGTTCTTGAGAACCCAGCTTGGTACACAGCCTACACGCCTTACCAGCCCGAGATCTCTCAAGGCCGACTGGAAGTGCTGTTCTATTTCCAAACGATGGTATGCGAACTGACCGGCATGGACATTTGCGGCGCGTCACTCCTGGATGAAGCAACTGCCGCAGCCGAAGCTATGGCGATGTGCTCGCGACACAACAAAGCTGGTGGTCATCGCTTCCTGATTTCCACCGAGTGCAATCCGCAGACGATCGAAGTCGTGAAGACTCGCGCACTGCCGATGGGCATTGAAGTGGTGCAGTTTGACGAACATGTTGGAGTGAGCGATTGGAGCGGTGTGTTCGGAGTGCTGGTGCAGTACCCCAATGCCTCGGGTGCAGTCACCGACTACAGCAGCTTGTTTGCCAACGCTCATCAACACAACGTACTCACGATCGTAGCCAGCGATCTCTTGGCTCTGCAACTACTGAAGACGCCGCGATCAATGGGTGCGGATGTAGTCGTGGGCTGCTCGCAACGCTTTGGCGTGCCCTTGGGATTTGGTGGGCCTCACGCAGCGTTCTTGGCAACTGTCGATGCCTACAAGCGTTCGATGCCAGGTCGCATCGTCGGTCAATCGATCGATTCGCATGGCAAGCCAGCTTATCGACTTGCTCTTCAAACTCGCGAGCAACATATTCGTCGCGAGAAGGCCACCTCCAACATCTGCACCGCTCAAGCTCTTCTGGCAATCATGTCGACGCTGTATGCGATGTATCACGGCCCCGAAGGCTTGACCGAAATCGCTCGCCGCGTCAATCAAAACGCTCGCCGTCTGGCCTCAGCAGTTCGTAAAGCGGGTTGGCGCATCAAAAGCGAAAACTACTTCGACACCCTGGTTGTTCATACTGGCGACAAGACTTCGGCGATTCTGAATTCAGCAGTTGCAGCAGGCTTTAATCTGCGAACCATCGATGCAACGACTGTCGGCGTTTCGATCGATGAAACGGTAACCGATGCAGAACTGTCCGTTGTAGCAAGCTTGTTTGGCGGTACCGTGGATTCAAGCGTTGACGAAAGTTCGATTCCCGCAGAGATGATGCGGCTGGATCGCTTCCTGACTCAAGAAGTGTTTCATGTCTATCGCAGCGAAACCGAAATGATGCGCTATCTGCGACGACTGTCTGAAATGGACATCGCGCTAGATCGAGCGATGATTCCATTGGGTTCCTGCACAATGAAGTTGAACGCAGCGGCCGAACTGACTCCTATCACTTGGCCAGAGTTCAACAGCATCCACCCTTTGGCTCCTGAAGATCAGACCGTCGGTTATCGCGAGATGATTTTGAGTCTTGAGAAGATGTTGTGCGCGGCGACAGGCTACGATGCCATTTCGCTTCAACCCAACGCTGGATCGCAAGGCGAATACGCGGGGCTGTTGGCAATCATGCAGTACCATCAATCGCGAGGCGATCATGGCCGCAATGTTTGCTTGATTCCAAGTAGCGCTCACGGCACCAATCCCGCCAGCGCGCAGATGTGCAACATGCAAGTTATCGTTGTCAAATGCGATGACCAAGGCAACGTCGACTTAGCTGACTTAGATGCGAAGATTGCCGCGAATGAAGGCAAGATCGCGGCGATCATGATCACGTATCCGTCGACTCACGGTGTGTTTGAAGAGCATGTGACGACAGTTTGCCAAAAGGTCCACGACGCGGGCGGTCAAGTTTACGTTGACGGCGCGAACTTGAATGCGTTAGTCGGACTGGCCAAGCCTGGGAAGTTTGGCGGCGATGTTTCGCACCTGAACTTGCATAAGACGTTCTGCATTCCTCACGGCGGTGGAGGCCCTGGAGTTGGTCCTGTGGGCGTGCGAGCTCACTTGGCACCTTTCCTTCCTCGCGATGGTCGCAGCGATCGACAAGGACCTTTGGTGAGCGCTACAGCTTACGGAAGTGCGAGCATTTTGCCGATCTCGTGGATGTACATTCGCATGATGGGAGCATCAGGACTGCGGAAAGCAACTCAGGTCGCCATCCTGAACGCTAATTACATCGCTCATCAACTTCGCGATCAGTATCAAGTGCTCTACACCGGCAATCGCGGCTTGGTCGCGCATGAGTGCATTCTTGATACGCGACCGATGAACAGCGACGGCCACGTATCGGTCGACGATATCGCTAAACGATTGATCGACTATGGCTTCCACGCGCCCACGATGTCGTTCCCTGTCGCCGGCACT
>CAYWNG010000316.1:0-7543 GCA_964458685.1 uncultured Pirellulaceae bacterium | reverse complement strand
CTATCCTCAAGCCCGAGTCGCTTAGCAAGTTCTATCGCGAAACGCTGATAGACAATGTTGTGCCATTTTGGTTTCCCAGAGCCGTCGATCAACAATGCGGCGGCTACTCGCATTGCTTGGACGCGGATGGCACTGTGATCGATTCCGACAAGTCGATTTGGGCTCAGGGCCGAATGGCATGGATGTTGTTAACCATGTTTAACACGCTTGCGCCCGAGCAAAAATGGTTGGAATGGGGCACACATGGTTTAGATTTTCTGATGAAGCATGGCTTCGATCCTCAAGACGGTCGGATGTATTTTCATGTGACGCGGGAAGGGCAACCGATTCGGAAACGTCGTTACGCCTACAGTGAGTCGTTTGCTGCGATCGCTTGTGCCGCGATGTTTCGCGCGACGCAAGAAGAGCGTTGGAAAGAACGAGCGACGCAACTGTTCGACCAGTATCTCTCTTGGAACTTCACTCCCGGTCGTATGCCTGCCAAGTTCTGTGCGACGCGGCCAATGACGGGGATTGGGCCGCGAATGATAGCGATTGCCACGGCGCAATCGCTACGAAGCGACTTGGGTTATGATGCCAATTATCAAGGCTGCATTGATCGGATGATCGAAGAGATCGAACGGTTGTTTGTCAAACATGATTTGCAGGCGGTGCTTGAGTCGGTTGCTGAAGACGGATCGATCGTCGACCACTTCGATGGTCGTACGCTCAACCCCGGCCATTCGATCGAAGCCGCGTGGTTTGTGCTCGAAGAGGCCAAGTATCAAGGCGATGCAAGACTAACGAAGCTTGGCTGTCAGATGGTCGACTACAGTTGGCATCGAGGCTGGGATAACCAGTACGGAGGCCTTTACTACTTCCGAGATCTTTACGATCTTCCAGTACAAGAGTATTGGCATGACATGAAGTTCTGGTGGCCGCACAACGAAGCGATCATCGCCACGTTGTTCGCATATCAAATGTCCGGCGAGGACAAGTATGCGAAGTGGCATCAACAGGTGCATGATTGGAGCTTCCAACATTTTGCCGATGCTCAATATGGCGAATGGTTCGGATACTTGCATCGCGACGGACGGCTATCCAATACGATCAAAGGCGGGATGTGGAAGAGTTTTTTTCATTACCCGCGCATGCTCTGGAAGTGTTGGAGTTTGCTGGAAGACGAAGTGGAAGCTAGTCGCGAGTCGCGTTAGCGAGATCACAACACGACGCATTCACTAACGCAGCGGGTTATGAAACTGCGTGCTCGGACCAAAGCCGCAGGACTTCGATGGCGTGTTCAACCGAATAGACCATTTGATCCAACGAGGCGAACTCGAGAACACTGTGGATGTTGTGCTGACCGACTGAGAGGTTCGGCGTAGGCAGTCCCATAGCGCTGAACTGAGCCCCATCGGTTCCTCCGCGAATCGAGCCCAAGTGCGGCTTACGACCAAGTTTTTCATGCGCCATCATCGCAAAGTCGACGACTTGAGGGTGTCGCTTAAGCACATCGGCCATGTTGCGATACTGCTGGATGCGATGGATGTTGATCTTCAATCCAGGCAGTAGTTGTTGCGCGGAGTTCGCCGCAGCTTGCACCATATCAGCATACTGATCCAGTTTGCCCGTTTCGAAATCACGCAGCAGAATGTTGACTCGCGCTTCGCCGACTCCACCGGTGATTTGAAACGGATGAAGGAAACCCAGCTTGCCGCTGGTAGTCTCAGGAGTGAGCTGGTCGCGCGGAAGCTCGGCAAGCAGCAGGCTCAGGCCGCGCACAGCGTTGACCATTTTGCCTTGAGCGATCGCGGGATGGATGTTGTAACCCGTGACGACGACTTCCAGCATGTCTGCCGAGAATGTTTCGTTCTCGACTTCACATTCGCCACCACCGTCGAGCGTATAAGCGGCTGTTGCGGCGGCCTTGGCAACGTTCATATGTTTAGCGCCACGGCCAATCTCTTCGTCGCATGTGAACAGAACTTTGACTGGCCCGTGTGGTAGATGCGGATTTTCGATCAGGTGTTGAGCGAGCTCCATGATGGCTGCAACGCCGGCTTTGTCATCTCCGCCAAGCAACGTTCGACCGTCTGTCGTGATCAGTGTGTGTCCATGCAAGTCGTTCAGCACGGTCGACGATTGTGGACTGATCGATTTATCCGGGCTACCAGGCAAGCGAATCTCGCCACCAGCGTAGTCTCGAATCACTTGCGGACGGATGTAATCCGAGGGAGCTTCCGGCGACGTATCAACGTGAGCGTTGAAGAGAATTGTAGGTACGTTGGTGGAAACACTCGCCGGAATCGTAGCCCAGACCAACCCGTGGCGATCTTGCTCGACATCCTGAGCTCCCATCTTCGTTAGCTCGGCAGCCAACAAACGGCCAAGCTCCAGTTGGCCCGGACTGCTTGGGTAGTCCTCGGTATTCGGATTTGCTGGAGAAGAGATTTGAACGTAGCGAAGAAAACGATCCAGTAGCCGCTCGGACTGTATCATCAGTAAACCTTTAGGGAACAAATGGGCAAATGTTATGCACTATTATTACCGATTTGCATCGGTTTGTGCTCGTGTTCCGTTATCGATTTGTGCTGCGGTTTTGCTGAATGGCTTGTAGGAGCGCTGGACTAGGCTGGTCAATGGTCACTACTTGCTGCTTACCGTTAGCATCGCGAATAATGCACATAAGCTGAACGGCTCCTTGTGTCGCGGATGGTTCATTGGTACCAGCGGAGGCATTCGAACTAGCGAGACCTGCGTTCGGATTGATTCCGTTGCGAGCCCCTGGAGCTTGTCGCGAGTCTTCATCCGGCCAACTAATTTTGTCGCCAAATGCTGAAGTCGATGAATTGGATGTTGCGAATCCGGATTGTACGACTGGCTGCGCGGCAATCAAAGATTCGCTTCCTGATGCAAAGGCGGCTGAGGAGACTGCTGCCGATGCCGATGGATTGTTGCTAGGCGAAAGATTTGCCAACGCGTTTGGTGCTGATCGAGTGGGTTGGAACAGGTGAGAATGGTTGACTCGAGCAAGCTGGGTGTAGATCACATCGCCAGCAGCGTAGATGCCCTCGTTCTCTTCTTTGCATGCTGCGTTGCAAACACCCATCAGACGTCCTTGATGATCAAACAATCCTCCACCGCTGCGACCGACCGCAGGTGCGCCTTCGATCTCGATATTGGGTGCGCCGATGTATCGATTGATGCGAGTGACTTTGGTATCGCGGCGAGTCGGATTGTTGCCGTGATCACAGCCCCAGCTAAACACGGGCTGCCCTTGCTGAACAGCTTCGCCTTGAGGCAGAATCGGCACTGGTTCAACTTTGACCGGAAGTTGTACTGAAAGCAGCGCGACATCTTCTTTGTCGGCTTTGAAATCGATCAACTGAGCTACCAAGTTTACTTGTCGCGGCGTACCAGCGAACAGATCCACAGTCAGCTTCGATCCTGGCAACATGTCGCGGAAAAGATGGCCGCAGGTTAGCACCAACCCCTCGTTACCATGCACTGCCACGATCGTTCCAGTTCCATGAGCGATCGTGTTAGACTCTTCGACTTTGATTCGAACCGTTGCATCAGCGGCTCGCGCCATCGCAGCCTCTAACGAGATTCCAGGCGATTGGTTTTGCGCGGAAACTGGTTGAGCTGGCTGGACTGGTTGAGTTGGCTGTGCTGGTTGAGTTGGCTGTGCTGAGAATTGAGGTGCCAATGAGTCGGCGAAGCGATTTGGTGTTCGCGGCGAATTTGCCTGTGATCGATCAGCGGAGTTGAGCGTTGAACTTGCGTTGTTGCGACTTTGCGAAACATCTGCCAACATCGGGAATGCTTCGCCAAGATTGGCTGATCCTGGCGACTGTCCGCGAACGATGGGCTGGTTGGCGCTAGGCGGATTGGCTGTAGGCTGATTGGTAATTGGCTGATTGGTAATTGGTTGATTGACTGAAATTTGGTTGGCAGGCGTTTGGCTACCAAGAGACTGCGGCGTCTGCGATGTCGGCGTTGACGATTGGTATCTAGCTGCAGCGCGCGAGAGTCGACCGCTGAGCTGTTGGTAGCTGGTCAAACCGACCACGCGATCAACCTCTTTGTCGCCGTAAACGACGACTAGCGTTGGCAGGTTCTGGATTTGAAACTGCCGCGATAGATTGAGCTCGCTGGGAGCATCGATCTTTTGAATCTTCCAACCTTCTTGCTGCAACTGCACTAAGGCCGGTTCAAGCTGTCGACAGGGACCACATTGAGCCGATTGAAAGTAGAGCACAGAACATTCAGTCTGCGCGCTCAAGGCAAATACGATAAGTGCGTAGAACAACGAGCTGACCATTTGAAGAATCCTTTCTCCAGGGGTCATTTTCAGGGTGAGTCCACAATGCAGCAGCCCTCCTTGGCCGTTGCACATTCGCGACAACTCCAACTGCGGGAAGGAGTGGTCGCGTCGATCGGGAGTGTCGCAGGCTTGTAGGTCGCAACGCAAGAGCAAATCAACCTTGAAACCGCCTCGCGAAGTTGATATTTTCCGCAATTGCAACCATGCAACAATCGCCTAGCCATCCACATTGTGTGGGGACTAAGCACACTTGGATTCCACGAATGGCGGAGTCGAAAACAGATGAGGCGTTTAATGCTACTATTGGCAATCATCGCTTTAATGCACCAACTCGGTTGCATGTCCAATAACTCTCCCAAACAACGCACGCTCAACGAGTGGGGCAAGCTCTCGCGCCCGAAGTTCTAGCGGTAGCAATCGTGTAGGGTGGTGTTGAGGTACGAAACCCACCAGCAAAGAGCCCACCAGCAAAGAGCCCAACATCAAAGAGATTGGGGCATCCCAATCCGTTTGCTATACTGTCGGTTTTAGGCACCATCACAGGTGTTTTCCCGCAACACTCTCATACTTCATCTCCATGCGTACTTTGAACTCTCTTTTACTTCGATTGCACGGTTACTTAATTCTGAGTTGCCTAATCTTTGGTGGTTGTAGCAACTCTAGTCCCTCAGTTTCAGATACAGGGGCTAAGCCGGTAGAAATAGTGCTTTTGGAGTCAAACATCAATCGGCCACTTGTTTGGGTGAAGCCTTGCAAATCGACCCTACCGAAAAGCAATACGCGTTTTGGTCAATACCTTCTTTTGGTTCGCAAAAACGGCGAGGGCTATTACGAGCGAACATTAGATCCCCAGGAGATTGAAGGTGGTGTTGAGAAGGACTTGGCGATTCCCTACAGCGACACAACCTCGAAGTGGACTGTTGCAGTCGAGTGCGTGCAGGATGCTCAAACGAAAGCCACCATCCTTCTTTCCAATACGATTACAATCGACCCAACGAATCCGAACAAAAATGCTGTCGCTCGTCCAGCACGAGAACGAAGCACCCGAAACATCTCGATAGTTATCGACGAAGAAAACATCAAGATAGATGGAGAAACTGTCCCAGGGTTCCAAGGACTTGAAGTGCTCGAACGCATTCTTGGAAAGCCAAGTCGGAAAGTAGAAGAGTTCATCGTCTGGGATGAACATGGTATTTCCGTGAACGGATCGGCAGCATCGCTCAAGAGTCTCAAACTGTTTGTTAATTCAACCGATTACCGAGTCCTGTCTGACCCCAATGCTTTGTTTGGAGGGACAATAAAGTCCGACAACATTTCTTTAGGGGCCACGACCAAACTTGCGGACCTCCCAGATAGTCAAATAACACGTGATACCACCACACAGTGGAGTTCCAACAGAATCAGTGTTCTATTCAACAAGGATGGGCAGCCGACAATAACTTGGATCGAATTTTGAGAATGCAAGTTTGAATGACACGCTCCTTGTGATGTTGCTGCAAGGAGTCGACGAACTTCTAATGGCTAAAAGGCGACGTAGGCTAAGTGCTCGAAAGATGAAATCTTCCCGAGCCATGGTTCATGGCATGGCAAGTTCGAGCAGCGCAAGCTCTGTAATTTAGCCAACATCCAGCCCAGTTCTGGGCTCGTCCATCACGGTTGGCTTGATGAATTCGACTAGCTCAGCCGGGAAAACGCTGGATTTGATCACCAATGCGGTTGAATCCAGACCAGCTTCGTCTGAACAGCCCGCGATTTCCTCGCTGAACAAAAAGGCTAAGGCTCTAGATCTGTTTTTTGGACAACTAGGCAACCAGCTTTAGCATTAGCCCCGGCCTT
This sequence comes from uncultured Pirellulaceae bacterium, assembly GCA_964458685.1. Classification (GTDB taxonomy): domain Bacteria; phylum Planctomycetota; class Planctomycetia; order Pirellulales; family Pirellulaceae; genus Aureliella. The sequence goes on along the minus strand of CAYWNG010000316.1, from coordinate 1,401 downwards.
GCGGCCTATCTTGGCCTGTTACGGGCTGCTGGCGGAAAACACAACGCTGCAGCTCCCTTTCTCCACCACAATAATTCCGCTCGTTAGTGCGATTCTTCGTTGATACGAGCATAAACCGAAATATACTTGTGCCTCACAAGAGTTGAATTTTGTCAACCTGGAGTTCCATCATGCGTTTAGTCCTTTCCTTAGTCATGACCCTTTGTCTGGCGCAATTTGCGTCAGCATCGATCGTCTTTTCTTTGACTCAAGCTACTCCTGGGCCCATCACCCTAGGAAGTTCAGCAATTTTCACCGTTCAGATTAGTAGCGATTCAGGTACGATCAATAACTTGGCGGGCATCGATTTTGTAATCGAAGCTAACGACCCAGGCTTTACTGGAACTGCCACAGCGGGCGGCCAGTTTACTGCTGGTACAAACGACTTTTTCGCTCCCAACGGCGGCTTCGTTTTAGCATTCCCCTCGTCTTTTCAAGTGTTTGGTGCTAACGCGGGCGCTGGATTGACCTTAACCTCTACACCGACCACTCTTGCTACGTTAACACTGAATACAGCAGGCGCCACAGCGGGCAATTACACAATGAATCTGTCTAGTCTGGTTGCAGTAGACCCGCTGTTCAATTCGTTGCCAGTTGTTGCGGCCGCTCCGTTGGCATATTCCATCATCATCACTGCGGTACCCGAGCCCAGCTCATTGGCTCTGATTGGACTGGCAATCACTTTGACCTGTACACGCCGCAGAAAATCGAAAGTTGATTGTGGCTCAGAGATTTCCTAAGCCAGTTGACCTTAGTTGACTATACTAGGGGAACGATGTCAGCCTGATTCTTCATTTGGCCTTCAACCCCTAGTTGTATGATCGCACTTCTTTTTTGGATAGTAATCCTCCCGCTGTCTACTGTCGCAGTTGTTCCAGTATGGCAGCGAATGCTTGAGGATTCTCGATATCCGTTCCTACCGTTGCTATTGATCCTATTGTTGGTCCTCACGTTGATTCGATGGAATCGACGCTTTGCTTGGCCTTCAACAATGGGCTGGCTTCTTATCCTCGCCGGAATAGCGTCCATTGCCTTCTCGTATCGAGAGCAATCGCCATGGCTCGCTGGCTTGGGGTGGTGCTTGATCACGATTAGCTTCCTTAGCTCTTGCTCTCAAGTGGCTGACGACAAGCAATTCCCATGGCTGAAGCGACTCAGCGGTAGTCCCTTGGGCTTAGCTCCCTTGGTTCTTCTCTGCCTGCCAATTCCACGAAATTTCGACACGGTCATCATTGCACAGGTCTACGAGTTCACCGCTAACCTATCCAGTATGACATTGGATGCCTTGTCCCTTCCGCATCACTGGCAGGAAGGCATTTTGAAGTTTCAAAGCTTCGAATATTCTGTCAAGGACCTATTTCC
>CAYWNG010000315.1:0-7570 GCA_964458685.1 uncultured Pirellulaceae bacterium | reverse complement strand
AGGAGCAACGTACCTGGCTCAAAGCAGCCGGGTTCACTCACATTCTGGTGCAGTGGTCCGAGATCGACAGGTATCGTTCGCCTGGTAACTACGGCTTTTCCACTTGGCCGACTCGCGAGGAAATAGAAGCCTTAGTGCAATCCGGCGTAGCTGCCCGCATAACCGACGACTGGCCTGTAGACACAGGTTCAGCAGAGTTGCTTGAGGTGAAGTGAGTTGAGCTGGGCCCTTCGGGCTGAAAACCGAATCAGGACAATCATGGCCAATAACCGGTGGTTGACACCACCGGCTAAGGTGCCGCTCTTCGGGCTAAGGAGATACAGATTCGGCCCGCAGGATGTAGTTGGGGAGACTTCGAGTGATTCGCTATTTCAGTGACAGATCGATAGTTACCTTTGCATCGGCCGAACTGATGTCCACTGCAACTTTGCTTTTGAAGTACTTGCCCTTGAAGAGGTCGGGTGGGTCAGGAGGGGTTTGTCCGAAATTGGCGGGTGGCGATTTGAACTGGGGATCGGGATAAGCAACGGCAACGTCATACTTCCCCAATTCAATTCCCTTTTCACCGTTGGTAATGGTTCCTAAGGCGCCGCCAGCGCCAGTTCGTCCCGACGCCGAAGCGACACTTTGTCCTTGCTTAAAGAACAGAAGGGTTAGGCCTTCCGTTGGTTGTCCGTCAACATTTACCACCCCTTGAATGTCATACAGCTTCGGCCCCCTGTTACATCCAACAAGTAAGCTGACTGCGATAACTAGGACGGCAAGACAATTTGAATAACATGATTTCGCATGTGGCATTTCTTAGCTTTCCAAAGTTGAAAGAAAAACGGGCGACTGTCACAAGTACAGTCGCCCTTAATTGCTGACCTAAGCCCCAGTTAGTTTTAATTTGATGTATCCATGACTTCGCCGCCGGCACGGGTTATCAACCCATAAAACGTTGCCATATCGGTAGTTGCAGCCATGAAGGATACGGAACCGTCCCCACGTAGGGTTTGAACCCCGCCACTGTGAAACGAGTATGGATTATCGACATTGTAGATGTTGATGATCGATGTTCCGGTCGTTTGATTGGGATTGTTGGGGTCTGCTCCCGTTAGCGCTCGGACGTGACGAGCGATGTTCCAATCAACCCAAGAAGCGTTTTGGAAGCTCGCAGCAACCGGTCTAGCTCTACCGCGAAAATACTCTTGCATTAGACCTGCACGTTCAATAATCGCCACTGTATTAGAAAGTCCATCCGTTACCTCGGCGAACTTGATTGTGTTCTTGACGACAACACCGTTGCCGACTTCCGTGTTTGGATTGTTTTCGGGAACTCCCATCATTGCGCTATTGCAAAGTTGTAGGCTGTTCTCGCAGGTGAGCCCGCTTGCTGTGGCAGGAATAGGAATATTCAAAGCCTGAAGCATCGAACTATGTGGGCCTCTTAGTGGCGCGTAGTCGGTGCGAGGAAGCGGCCACGGGTTGGGAGCACCTAAAGCAGCCAGAGGTGCGAATAGACGATAGTCAACAATCACTTCTGGTGTTGATGGACAGATGAAGGCTGGTACTAAACTCCTGTTGGCTAAGGTTGCAAGAACTTGACCCGAAGAGACAGGCAATGGCGGCGGCAAATTGCGAGGCGACATCAAGGGAAACTTCATGTCAAACTGATTGTAGATGACATCTTGTTCCATGTACGGAAGCAACTTGCCTAAGCCCCAAAGTACTCGTCGACTGTCCGGCAAAGCTGCGTTGAACAATGGATTTGTTGCGGAAGTGTTGTTGGGGTCGTTGGCTGCGAGTTGCTTTGCCCAAGCTGGAATGTTCTTGTAAGTCGACTCGTGATTATGCAGCGCTAATCCGATTTGCTTTAAGTTATTGCCGCAGCTCATTCGCCGAGCAGCTTCCCGGGCGGCTTGAACAGCGGGTAAAAGCAGTCCAACAAGGATTCCAATAATAGCGATTACAACCAGAAGCTCCACCAACGTGAAGCCGCGATTGCCAGAAGGAGATTTCTTCATACTAGCCTCCGAAAACTTAAGAAAAGGTATGTTGTGCGGAACGTCTGATCCCCGCTTCAGTCCATGGTAGACAGTTTCCGAACTCTTGTGGGTAATTGTCAGGCCCAAACCCCAGAAAACCGCGAAAAAACCCCTTGGAGCGAAATGAGGTGCTAATCAGCCCCTTTGGAGATAAGGCGTTGAATTGCGAGATACTCCGCAGTTGCTTTTGAGCATGAATGCGGATTATGATCAATTTATCCCTCCCGGCGGGTGGGTTGAGGTTAAGCTACCGTCAATAGCGTGATTGGCGGTAGCTTTGTTGATCGCTGAGCACGAAATGTGCCGGGACTAAAGCAGATAACCAAGCCTAACCCTAAGCCGCAGGGTTCTTGCGTTGATTCGCGGGGGTAGCACTGGCAAGCCAGTTCTGAATACCTCGCAATTCATTCTTCCAGTTCTTGGCTGGAATTCTCGCTTGGCAGAAACGAGCGAACAAGAGATCCAGCGACTCGTTCATCTCGCGAATGGCATCGATCCGCGCATCGAAGTCAAACGGATCAGCCTCTTCATCAACGTGAATCTTTGCCGCGCTAATCGCAAACGACTCGGCCTGAATGGTCATGTCGTATTGAGTGCCATGACGAATCAACGATAGCCCGGCTTTGCGTGGTAATTTACCAGCTTGCACAGCGCGAATCGCTTCGGGCAAGACAATAGGCGACTCGGCCGAGATCGACTCTTTACCGTTCTCGCCAAGTGGGCATTCCAAGTTGAGCGTCTTATTCATCATCACAGTAATCTCGGACTCGTCAGGCAACGTGAACGTGTCGGTCTCTGTGGCAAGCTTCCACCACAACCACATGAGAAATTCGTTGCCCAAGAAATCCTTGTTATTCAAGTCACTGCCCAACCAAGACAGCTCGCTATGGCCGATCTCGGGAACAAACTGAGCTGGAACAAGGTCATCGAGCGCGGCGAACTGATCGTTGGCCGTAGCCCACTCGAGCGCCAAAGTGCCGGTGGTGATTCGTTGAGCTTCAATACCAAAGGATCGCTCCAAAAGATCAAGCGAGTGACCAATGGCTGCTGATCCAGAACCAGCGAAGTACAAACGTTGTCCTGGAAGGTCCCAAAGCAGCGGGAAGTGCGCCATCTTGCGGAACTTGCCGGTAGCAGCTTCCGCCAAGCATCGCGCTTCGACAGACTCTTTGGCCTCTTGTCGTTGTTGTTTTGTTGGCCGACCTGAATCGTTTTGCGCCGACGCAGCAGCCAGCTCCATTTGTAACCAAGCTTTCTTCAACGACGAAGGAACTTGATTGGTATCGATGCGCACCGAACAGTGTAGCGCGCCGTTAACAATGTTCTTTCCAGCATCGAAGGTTTGATCGAGTACGTGGCCGCCTCCTAAGAAGCCCACATGCACTGCATCGGGATTTTCGAATTCAATTTGTCCACTGGCGTAGTTAGAAAGAGTTTCAATGTGCTGGTCTTCGAAACTCTTCGCCTCAAAGCCGCTGATACGAAATCGCTCAAATGCAAGACTACCGGCAAGAAACGGCATAGGGTTACCTCGGATGGGTTAGTGAAAGCCCGATTGGCCGACGACAGACATCGAACACATCGATCCCGATAGGTCCGTGACCCAAGGATCAACGCTAGGTTCTGTGCAGGCGAAGCAAGGCGGTTGCGACATGGGAACTAGGGGACTGTCACAAGAGAAAGTCACCCAAGCTTCGTAAAAGGAGTCCAACAAGAGTTTTGGAGCGGTTGTAGGACGCCTCGTAAATACGGAGCACGCATCGTCTATCGACACCCGAGGCGTTAGACTTGGTGAACTTTTGCTCGCTATCTGCAATGCTTCAAACTCGCCAAGCCGACTTAATCGGAACATTCGTTACAGGGCGAATCTTTTCGCTGAAGCTCAAGGTTTATCTGGTAGTAAAACTCAAGGTTTTCGGGCAATCCCTAACCCAGCGTGTACTTTTTCTCAACTCCAAGCCGTAGCTAGGCTCGCTCTCGAGCTCGCCGTCACGGCAGCCTGAAAAGTACTCATCAAAGGTTAGGGTCATGCCGAAGAACGTCAGCAAGAAGGTCGGTGATCAAGAGGTTGTAATGGACCGTCGCCGAAGTGATCGTCGCACAGAAGCTGCAGTTGAAACGGTCGAGCCAGCCAAGAAGGCTTGCGAACCAAAACGCAAACAACAACGTCGACGTCAGATCGACCCAACCACTTGCGAGCGTGAATACACCGATCAAGAGATCCAGTTCATGCACGCTCTAGACGCTTACAAGCGCACTTCTGGTCGCATGTTCCCAACCTGCAGCGAAATCTTGGAAGTGATCCGCAACCTCGGTTACGTTCAGTTATCCGAAGACGAACGCGCAGTGCTCAAGAGCATTGAAGAAGTTGAAGCCGAGATCGGTGATTTGACCGAAGGCCTGTAGGTTCAATCCTGTAGGTTCATCTACGTGCGGATCGTTGCATGTGTCAAACGTGGTCAAGCCCGGCAGGAGTTTGACCTACCCGACCTGGAAGGCGTTTTGACCTGTCCGGAAAAGGGTTCTCGGCAGTCAGGAACATAAGCCTACAATGAGTGCAGCTATTGGCCTCTAAAACCGTCAATAGCCTATTGGCACCTCTGTAAGCACCTGAAAATCTGAGAGCGTAATGGCAAGCAACTTCAAAGTTTTGGTTACGGACTTTATCACCGAACCGCTAGATATCGAACGTGAAGTATTGGGCGACCTAGCGACGATTGAAGCTCTGAACGCTCTGTCCACCGAAGATCTAGCTGCCAAGCTGTCCGATGCAGATGCTTTGATCGTCTATCACTTTGCCAAAGTAACCCGTGAGATGATCGCTGGCATGCCCAGTCTGAAACTGATCGCGCGCGGTGGCGCAGGCTTTGACAATGTGGATTGGCGAGCTGCTCGAGAGCTGGGTATCGACGTCACAAATGTCCCGGACTACGGTACCGAAGATGTCGCGGATACGGCTATTGCTCTGACGCTGAGCATTGCTCGCGGCACGCATCGCTTAAGCCACTTATGTCAGATCGGGACAGAACATTGGACCTATGAGAAGGTAGTCCCTTTGCATCGAATTCGCGGCCAAGTGTTCGGATTGATTGGCTGTGGCAACATTGGCTCGGCCGCCGCGCTGCGAGCCAAAGCGATGGGCTTTGATGTCGTTTTCTTCGATCCACATCTTGCCGACGGGAAAGATAAAGCTCTGGGGATTCGTCGCGCGGAAACGTTTGAAGAACTTTGTCGACAGAGCAATGTTCTGAGCTGTCACTGTGAATTGAACGATGCGACTCGGCACTTAGTCAACCGTCAAGCTATCGACTGGCTGCCCGGCGGGAGTATCTTGGTCAACACGGCTCGTGGAGGCGTGGTCGATCCGGCGGCGGTTCTTTATGGACTGGAAAGTGGCAAGCTGATGGGAGCCGGTCTGGATGTACTAGAAAAGGAACCACCCCACGATGACGATCCATTGATTCAGGCTTGGCGCAATCCGAATCATCCCGCCTTTGATCGACTGATAATCACGCCTCATGCCGCCTTCTACAGCCAGCAAGGCCTGGAAGACATGCGCCGCAAGAGCTCGCAGAACATTCGACGCATGTTAACTGGCCAGCCTGTACGAAACGTTATTAATTGAGCTTACGCCGCCCGTTGACTGGAAGCTGAACTTAAGGTGAACTAAACTCGTGACTTGCTCGTTTTACCTGGCAGGCCGCAGAGCGCAATGAACTTGTGCGGAAATTCTGGACTGCCATCGTTTTGAGTCTTCATCGAGGTAGTCATCGAATGATTCGTTGCCTTATAGCCGTAGTTCTTTTGTTCACCTTCGGCGCTGCTGCCAAGGCTGATCAACCCGTTCGCATCGTCGAAAATCCATCGCTCTCACCAGATGGATCAACCGTTCTGTTTGACTATCGCGGTGACATTTGGCAGGTTTCTAGCCAAGGCGGACGCGCTGAACGCATTACAACGCATCCCTCCGACGATTCGCATGCCAAGTTTAGTCCCGATGGTAAGAGCATCGCCTTCGTTAGCGATCGAACCGGCAGCCGACAGATCTTTCTGATGGCTGTTGGCGGAGCCGAAGCGAAGCAAGTGACGATCAACACGGAAGGTCACACGCTACTGGATTGGTTTCCCGACGGTAGGCACTTGCTAGTGCTGGCCAATCGCGATCACGATTGGAAGTACGCTCAACGACTTTTCAAGGTCGACATTCAGCAAGAAAATCCCGAGCAGATGCTATTCAACGATTCAGCCGCGGATGCCCGCTGTAGTCCTGACGGCAAGCAGTTGTTGTACTCAACCAGCGGCGAACGTTGGTGGCGCAAAGGCTACTACGGATCGCGAGCCACGCAGATTTGGAAGTACGACATCGACAAAAGCGAATTCACTGAACTGCTTAAAAAGGACACCGACAGTCTTTGTCCCGTTTGGAAACCCGATCGCTCGGGCTTTTACTATTGCGGTTCTCAAGGAGCTACCAATGGAGCGCGCAATCTTTGGGAGTATTCATTCGAGAAAGGCGAGTCGACTCAGTTGACGCATTTTGATGACGACTTGGTCCATCAACCCGCGCTTTCCGCCGATGGCAAGACGATCGTTTTCTCGCATCTGTTCGACCTCTACCGAATGGATCTTGGCGATAAAGCAAATGCTAAACCCGTTCGAATTGAAATCACAGCGGCCACTGAGGATGTCGATAGCGATGTCTTTCGCCGCAAGCTTTCCGAAGCTACCGATGCAGCCGTCACCGAAGATGGTTTAGAGATCGCCTTTATCTCCGGCGGCGATTTGTGGGTCATGGAAACTGTTTTACGCGAGCCGGTACGAGTCACATCGACGGCGCAATTCGAATCGGACCCCATCTTCATCGATGAAGGCAAGGCATTGCTTTGCGTCAGTTGGAAAGATGGCCAAGCCGATTTGGTGAAGATTACTCGCGCCGATGATTCCAAGTATTGGTGGCAGAACTCCGAGTTTCACTTCCAATGGTTGACGGGCGATATGAGCGTCGAAAGCAATTTGAAACTCAGCCCCGACGGCAAGAAAGTTGCTTTCGTTCGCGATCCAGGCGACCTGTGGATCTACGATCTAACCAACGGCAGCAACGATCGTTTGGTTGATGGATTCGCAATTAACGGCTTTGATTTCTCACCCGACAGCAAGTGGTTGGCGTACTCATCTGCCGACAACGACTTCAACTCGGATATCTGGATTGCCAAGCTGGACAAGTCACAGCCACCAGTCAACGTGACTCGACATCCTTGCAACGAAAATGATCCGATGTGGTCCTCCGATGGAACGATGCTTGCCTTCACCGGACGTCGCAATGACCTCGAAGAGATCGACATCTACTACGTGTACTTGACCGAGTCGGAAGAGGACACCGGATCGCGCGATCGCAAGCTGAAGAAGACTCTGGAGGCCTTTAAGAAGTCTCGTGAGCAAGCGGCCAAGAAGCCCGGTGACAAAAGCGATAAGCCCGAGGGCAACAAAGAAAAAGACGCTGCCAAAGAAGGCGGTGATGCCAAGTCCGACACCAAGCCAGAGCA
>CAYWNG010000314.1:0-7581 GCA_964458685.1 uncultured Pirellulaceae bacterium | reverse complement strand
AAGGCAGTAGACCGCTGGCGACCTTCCAGGCATTCCATAATGCCACAGTCTTTCCGCATCCGTTCAGCGTTGACGATCGAATGGTTGGTGGCCTCATCGATCGACAAGTAAGCCTTAGACGTTAGCCCAATTCGCCCCATCGATGTGGAAATGTGGGGGACGACATCCTGCCCAAAGAACTGAGCCGCCCCGGCCCCTGTTGCCGGATACTCCTCGGACCAATGCGGATTTGCGTATTTTGACACGTCAAAAATGCGTGCCGGTACGTTAGAATTTGACATCTGGATGCGATTTCCCTTCGCAGTCCAGTATCGCAATCAACTGAGTCATATCAACGAGATCAAGAGCTATTTTGACGTTTCAGGCTCCACGATTCTAACGTGAAGATCCGCGTAAGTCCATTTTCCATGCGGATGTGGCGATATCATAAAAACGAAATGCCCTTTCCGATTACGCGTTCTGTATTGGGCACAAAACTCAGCGCAAATCGCATTTAATTCATCGTAAGTAAGTACTTTGCCAGGGGGAATCCTCCTCTGTAGTAATTCTCGAGCGCTACTTAGTTCCAAACTAGAGTCCAAATCGAATTGAACAGATTCAATCTGGTAAGAGTTGAACATTACATCGTCTACTAAGGTGAAGTGCAACAAGAACTCTCGATCTCGGCTATCAAGGCCATCGTCTAGTATATCCGCTAGTGGTGGCCTTCCATCATTCACTGGTGGTCGATTCGCCAGTAGTGGTTTCGAAAAAAACTCCTTAGTTTCTTTAGCTCTCAACTCCTCAAATGGATGAGGTAGCAGCAAAGTCATAGCTCTGCCGCTACGACACTTGATTCGATGGTAAACAGATGTTGCGTAAGCGGAATATTCAGGCTGTGAAGGAAACACTTCGATTAACATCCAGATCTCTGGAATCTTACTGACGTAGTTATCCATCTTGAACTCGACAGAAACTCGCGCAATTTGATCATTAACTTTAAGGCTCTCTAGCTCCATCGCAACTTCTTGAAGTTCCATGCAGCAATCGATGGCAGACTTTCCAACGAATCGCTTGTCTAATTTACTGCGCAAGCTTTTGAAAACGGACTCATGCTTATCGTAGAGTTCCTTTTCGACAGAAATCCCAAGTTTTCGAACTTTGTTTTTCATCAACACTTCTCTGTTGACACGAACGATCAATCCCGAGTCGTCTAAGGCCTGCCGGCTATCGTCCGAAATCAAATGCTTGGGGTCTCCAGCAATCAACCACCGCTTTCTTAAAACTTCGTATCGATCTTCCCGCACCAAAGCAACGAATTCAGCTTTGCCGCGTCCATCTAAGTCCTTTGAAGGAGCAAACCTCGGGATTGGGTCTCCAATCACAAGCCACGAAACTACGAGTAAAAAACATTCGGGAATCATGAACCCACCTTCAACTTGACCAGTGAATTAGTCCACTACGTACTCAAACAGGTTTGTTCGGGGCAAACCGCCAAGTTCGACTTGATCAATGCGCAATGTCCATTCATTCTCCGGATTAACTGGGAAAGACTCAAACCCACCCAACCGGAAAAACGTGTGTCCCTGAGCGTTCGGAATGTATTTCACGGTTTGAGTTCGACCGGGACCGCCTAAAATGCGATGATCGAAGTTTACATTAGGGTCATCAGTACCATTACCTGATGGCTCCATCGATTCAAATAATGTAGATAACGATGGCGCCTGGGGGAAAGGTTGACTGCTCGTTGAACCAACCGCATACGTGTAGGACACTGGGGGAGAAGCAATGTTATAGATCGCAATCGGATTCAACTCCAATTCTACCACAAAATGTGTGCCATTTGGACCAACGCCGAATGTTTGTTCATTAGTGCTGTTTGCTGCTACCGAAATGAAGCTTGTCGTGGTTGAGTTCGTATTTAGATCAGTCGCCTGAACAGCGAAAAGTTTTGTCGTTGTCGGATGTCCTGTGAACCGAAGCTTTAAGTATCCGCCGCTGGAACTGTCGGTAATGTAGTCTCCTGGATTGTTCGGATCTGGACTCAAATCTAGGTTGTAATAATGTTCAAATTGCACGACAGACTGCCCAAACGCTTTTTCGCCTAAAAAAGCGGACGCAATTACACACGTTGTAATAATGAAGTTTCTCATCTATTACCCCTTTGTTAGTTTATTTTGTCATTTTTCACAGCCACGACGAAGTCGTTATATCAAAATAAAATCAGTTGTCAACTTGTCAATAAAACGTTTTTCTTGACCTTTTGTGCCCAGCTTCCTGCAATAACAATCTCTGCATTTTTTCAGCATATTCGCGGATTTCAGGATTGGCGGATCGCTTCAAGCGACTGATTGCTTGACCATACGGAATTGGGAATCTTGGTTGCGTGTGAATTCTGCGAGCGACGTACTCGAAGGCCTCGCTTGGTCGCCTTCCGTGGAATGTAGTCTCCTGTTGACTGAATAAATCGGTACCGATGCTGGTGATTCCACATTGTGCCTCGGACGCGAAAATAGTCCCGAACAGCTTTGCCGGCGCTTGAGTCGCTGGCCCGTTCGAACTGTTTGTACTTTCGTAGTGGAATGTCGTAGTACGCGTATGTCGGACCTGCCGAATGCGGACGTTCACCGCCTTTAGGAGCTTCCGCACGAGAGGTTACATAGAGGATGCCACTCTGTGGTCTCCGCGGATCGCCTTCGAGTTCGTAGAAATAGCCCCAGACGTTTGAAGAATTGACCAATCGCATTTTGGTCATCAACTGATTGATCGCATCGGGCAAATCTAACTACGATCGCGACCGAGCAACTGGATATTGTCGTAGGTTTTTTGGACCTGGTTAATATCTCGCTGCTCTTGAGGAGTTGCTGGAGGCCGTCTCTGACTTCCAGCACTTCCAACAACTGGTGGAGCAACCAGCGGTGTCCCTGATGGCAGCGGAGGTGGAGTTGGTGAAGATCGCCGACCAAGGACATTTCGAACTGCCCCCGCCGCCCGCTTGGCTAATTCTCAAGTTCCGGTGCCTTCGACACCGGCAAAGGTTATGCCAGGCCTTCGGCCCTAAATCCAAATAGCGCAACTTCAAAACTAACGCTTCGGGTTGCGAAGGAGCCAATTCTCGAGGACCACTTACTTGACGACATTCGGCTTGCTGCTGGCTGTTTCCTTGGGTGGTGCTGTCGGAGTAGTGAACTCGAGGGTGTCGAGAATCTGCAGATCATTGCCGGTGAAGGTCTCTGCAAATTCTGCTGCATAGGTGAAGACTAACAGCAATCGGCGGCCAGAATCGTCGGATAGGTGAGCATAGACCCAGCGAATGGCCACATCTTCTTGCATTCCGGCGGCTTCACAACGGAGGAGTCGCAGTTTCGAGCCCGATAGACGCTCGGTCGACTCTAGGAATTCACCAAAGGACTTGCCCAACGTCTCGCGCATGTCCTGCTGCATGCCTTCAAGTGTTAGCTGTGTACCAGCTTCCATTTTTGGAAGTGGAGCCACATTACACTGAGCGATAATCTTGTTCTTTTCAACACATCGCAGCACGACATCTTCGATGCTGTCCAAGTAGGTGACCCAGTTCCGGCCGACCAGCGTCGTAAAGTTCGCGCGCGAATCCATGCGAACCAACCACTTTCCTGAATCGGTCTGTTCGGCAATCTTTAGCAGTTCGTCGTGCGTCGTCTCTATCTGCCCCTTCAGTTCCTGACGAACCAATTGCAGTCGAGCTGTCACGGTAAAGCCCGGTTGATTTTCGCTGATCTCTCGCGACTCTTTGATCGACATGCCAACCCAGCTCACCATCGCACATTGTGAACTCATGATGACGTGGGCGTTGCCACGCACTTCGATTTCCGTGGGAACGGCATTGGCTGTAGCTTGAAGCGTGCCTTCAATTTCAACTTTGGCGGTGCTCTTCTCAACGCCAACGATCTTCGCGGTCAGAGTACAGTTATGGACGGCATCCAAGTTGAACAAACTCTTGGCATCATCGGCAGAAATCGCCCACTGGGAATCTGTCCGCGCTGGCTCGGTGGACAGTAGCTTTTCGAGTGCCAACGTATTGATCGGTGAGCGGAGCAATTCAACTTCGCGCTGGAGAAGCGGTTGCTCTTCCGAATACTGCTCCCAAGTCCCATCCTTCAAGACGACGCGAGTGTTTGCCACTTCAGAGCGCAGCGAATGAGAAATGACTTTGCCTGCGACCCAGTTGTCGCTTTTGGCTGTGATGTATTGTCTCGCTGCGCCAACGGGTTGGTTCTCGCTGTAGGCAATCGTCTCCAGGTAGTCCTGAGTCGCTTTGGACTTCACGGGAGCCGTTCTGGCCTTGGCTTCCTTGTCATCGGTCAGCTTGGCGATTCCATCTACTTCAAGCTCCAGCTTGAGACGAGTCTCAAGAAGCTGAACTCCGACGGGTTGCTGGATTTTTTTGTTGGGACTTTGAGCGGCGGCAACTCCCATCGTCATCCCAGACACTGCCACCGTTGCGGTACCAGCGAGCGCTACTGCTAGAGCTCGTCGTCGCGAGATTTGCTGATTCAAGAAGTTGGGGTTGAATTGAGCCATGAATGGGTCCGGCGACAAAAAAGGTCCAAGATTTCAACAATTTACGGAATTACGGCGCAATCCCTTGGATGGGCAGGCGACCGTATCTATTGGTTCGGCTGGATGGCCACCGGACAACTAGTTTGAACCGATTCAATCAGCAGACTCTACCCAAATTACCCATCCAACCACTAACCACTAGCCGGTGCATGCAGAATGCAGGCACTTGCAGGTGAGCGTCCGGCGCGTCCCGCCCGCAAGCGTGTCGCAAGCGCCGCGGGCAGCCGGGCCTGCATGGGGTGCCCGCCTATTTGCACCGTGTCCGTTGCGCTTTTGTGGGTTTTCAATCCTCTAAAAATAGGGAGACGTTTTTTGCAAGCCAAGAAAACTCTTAGGCTTACGAAATGGACTCGCTAAAGAATGGAGAACTTGTTGGCAGTAAAGTTGTCTCAGAGTGAGAGACTTGTTGTCAAAATTGCAAACCAATGGTGGTTCTTACAAAGCTGGAGCTGGCCTTGCGCCCACCAGACTGAAAAAGATGGCCTCAAATTGGCTGCAAAACTGTCAGATGCGTGTCAAAATTCGGTACAATGGACAATTCGCAAGACATTGGCCCCCTTTTTGCACTTACTCGGACTGACAAGTTGGACTTAGAAAGTCAAGTGAACTCCGGGACTGTTTGCAAGCGTAAAGAAACTGTAGGACGTTGGATTCAACGACTGACAACAGAAATGCGTTTGCGGCAACCTCCCAAAACCTGATGCAGAATTTTTTGCGGAAGGTGGAGCGAATTGACGCTGTTAATTTTCCGCGTGTACGATCGGAAGATCGTCACCGGAAGGAAGTTGTTTCAACTGGCGTTGTATTTTGGACCTCAGGAAGAGGTTCAGGCCCAGCCGTAAGTGGGTGCTGGCGGTCGGAAACCGCAAGGAAGGAAGTGGCAACCACTTGCAAGCAGGGAGTGATTTGAGATGCACCAAGATTATCGAGTTAGTTTGATCCGTGAATTGCGCGATCAACAAGTTAAGTTTGCACCTCGTCAAAAGCGACTTGAACAAGCCGAGCGAGCCGAACGACTGTTGGGCGAACTGGACTTGGCAAGAGACTATCCGTATGAGTTCATTTATTTTCGAGTAACTGATTACCGTCCGGAAGAGAATTCTCGCAAGATGGTCACCGGCGAAGACGCAGCGCATGACCTGCGCCTGTTCGTCGAAGATGTGACCGATTCGCTCAACCTGCAGATTGAAGAGGTCAAGGAGCCTGTTCATACCGTTGAAGAACTCAGCCGTATGTTCAATGTCTCGACCAAGACAATTTCACGTTGGCGCGATCAAGGCCTAGTAAGCCGACGATTCATTACCGAAGGGCGTAAGCGAGTTGGTTTCTTGCACAGCAGCGTCGAGCGATTTGTGGCCAGAAACCGCGAACGCGTTCGTCGTGGCGAGCAGTTCAGTCAGTTAACGACCGATGAAAAGGCCGAGGTTATCGAACGAGCGCGAGCGATCGCCGCTTCGGGAGCCAACCTGTCCGAAGTCTCTCGTCGAGTTGCTGCGGCCATGCATCGCAGCGTCGAAACGATTCGTTACACGCTGAAGAATCATGACAAAGCTCACCCAGATCAGTCGGTATTTCCTGATGCTCGGGAAGTCTTGAGCGATTCGGATAAGGCGGCAATTTACAGCCACTTCCAACGAGGCACCGGCGTAGGTCAATTGGCTCGCCAGTATTCGCGAAGTCGTAGTGCGATCATTCGTATCGTCAACGAACAGCGAGCTCTTGGAATTATGCAGTTGCCTTTGGACTTTATCGACAATGATGCGTACCAGAAGGCCTCGGAATCGAAAGAAGCCGAGATCCTGTCGCCATTGCCAGAAGCGATCATTCCTCCAAGAAAGCTCCGTGCACCAAGCGGTTTGCCAACCTACTTGGCGTCGCTGTACGACGTTCCTTTGCTAACTCGTGAACAGGAATATCACCTTTTCCGAAAGATGAACTACCTGAAGTTCCGAGCTTCGAAGATTCGCGAAGGGCTGAACGTCAGTGATCCCCGCGTTGCCGATATGGACGAGATCGATCGCTTGTACAACGAAGCGGTTGCAGTCAAGAATCAGATCGTCCAATCCAACTTGCGATTGGTAGTCTCGATTGCCAAACGTCACACTCAAAGCGCCGACGACTTCTTTGGCTTGGTCAGCGACGGTAACATGTCGTTGTTCCGCGCCGTTGAGAAGTTCGACTACGCTCGTGGTAACAAGTTCAGCACCTACGCGAGCTGGGCGATCATGAAGAACTTCGCTCGATCCATTCCTGACGAGTATCGACATAAGGATCGATTCCGCACGACTGGAGAAGAGGTTTTCGAAGCTCATGAAGACACTCGCGCCAATCAAATGGCCGAGGAGTTGGCTCAAAAGCAACGCGAGACTCAGATCAATCGCATCCTGAATCGTTTGGACTACCGCGAACAGCAGATCATCATCCGCCGATTCGGTTTGGATCGATCGCACGAACCGCTGACATTGAAAGAAGTTGGTGCAGAACTTGGCGTAACCAAGGAACGCATCCGACAGATCGAAGCTCGCGCGTTGACCAAACTCCGCGAAGCTGCGGCTGTCGAGCAGATTGATCTTCCAGAATAGTCAGCTTCACAGCTTTGAAGCGATGTGAATCCTAAGGCCTTGCAGTTTTCGAACTGCGAGGTCTTTTTTGTTTTTCAGTTTTTAGTTTTTCAGTATTACAATGTCGTTTGACATAGCTTGCCTGAGCCCGCCTGAGTCTCAGGCCTTTCCCGTAGAATGCAGTTGTTCCAATGCGAGTCTGGCTAATCTCTGATACTCACACTCGACATGACGAGCTGCGAATACCCGCTGACGGTATCGATCTCGTGATTCATTGCGGCGACGAGTCGAACTCGCACAAATCCAAGCCCAATCTCGAAGAAGCTACGCGGTTTTTTGAGTGGTTCCAGGATCTGCAAATTCCTAACAAGGTCTTTGTTCCAGGCAATCACTCAGTGGCGGTTGAGCTGGGTTTGATAAAGCCGACGGATTATCCCAGCAT
>CAYWNG010000313.1:1179-7581 GCA_964458685.1 uncultured Pirellulaceae bacterium | reverse complement strand
GAAAAAGCTGCCAGCCGATACGACCGACCCACTGGGCGTCGGGATTGATGCCTTCGATGATCTGTAAAGTTGGCCGACCTGGGTTGGGAGTAGGGATGTTGGGGCGATAGGCCTCTAGGCCGGGGCCGCCGACGGAAATGAGAGTTGTGGCGAGCGCGGCGATCTTGTCGACAGGAGAAAGCGGAAGCAGCGCTGCTTGTCCGCCAGAAATGTGTCCGTTAGTAATGCCTCCGTCAGCAAACCGTCCGTCAGTAATGTGTCCGCCAGAAGGCTCGCTTGTGGAAAGCTCTGGCTGCGATAATCCTTCCAATAATCCACTTCCCATGGGGTGATCCACCCATATGTCAGCATCGACGACATGAGCTGGGCTGAGCGGCACAATTGTCGCATCCGGTCTAGCTAGCCAGGCGGAGGTAAAAACTTGACGCCGGAATGCGTTGATCACAGGAACGGCAATTATCTGACTAGGGGCTGCATGCCGATGGACAATCTGATAGGCCAAGACCTGTAAAGTGTCCACCGCTACAATTGGTAGACTCCACGCCAGCCCGAGCATTTTGGCGGTGGTGATGCCGACCCGAAGCCCAGTAAACGACCCCGGCCCATTTGTAACGCTGATAAAATCGGGACTTCGACCGATATTGTCGACCAGAGTTTTGATGTTCGCAGCCAGACTTTGAACGCTACTGCGGTCGGTAGGAAGCCCAACATGCTTGACAGTGTCCGCACCATCAAGAATGGCTATACTTCCGTGCATTCCCGAGCATTCGATCGCAAGTTGCAGCATTTGGCGGGACTATTCGGCGAGGGCAGTGAAGGGGAGGCTGTGAGGGTAGCAGTGTAGGGTGATTTGAGGGCGGAAAGATGGCAATATCCACAGGATGGCCGCGGATGAGCCTTTCGACTAGCCCTAACGGCATTTACAATTGGACGTCCATTAACACCAGCAAACGATTTTAGACTCGTCGGAGAGTTCCGTGCGTCAAGCACTCATCAGTGACATTCATGGCAATCTCGAGGCATTAACCTCGGTGATGGCCGACATCAGTGCTCAGCGCGTCGATCGCATAATTTGCTTGGGCGATATTGTGGGCTACGGCCCCAATCCTTGCCAGTGCTTAGATGTGGTGATGAGCAAATGTGCCCTGACCATTCTGGGAAATCACGATCAAGCAGCCCTATTTGACCCAGATGGCTTCAATCCAGTCGCCCTTCGAGCCATCTACTGGACTCGGGACGAACTAGATCGAGGGCCTGGGCCAGCCACAGCCATCAATCGACGCTGGGACTTTTTGAGCGAACTGCCCAAGTTTCACAAAGAAGGCAGCATCCTTTACGTGCATGGATCCCCTCGCGATCCAACCGACGAGTATGTCTTCCCAGAATCGATCTATGACACCAATCGGATGCGAGTGCTGTTTGAACGCGTAACCGGCATGAGCTTCCAAGGGCATACCCATATGCCGGGTGTTTTCACAACGAGCCAAGAGTTCATCATTCCCGAAGACTGCAACTACGTCTTCCATTTGACCGAAGAGAAGCTGATGATCAATGTCGGTTCAGTCGGTCAGCCTCGCGACGAAGACAATCGAGCGTGTTATGTGATTCACGATACCGCAAAGATGACCGTCGAGTTTCGCAGGATACAATACGACTTCGATGCAACAGCTAAGAAGATCTATGCGATTGCAGAGCTCGACAACATGCTTGGTGATCGGTTACGGACAGGAAGATAGTAGAGGTGAAGGTTGGTTCGGCGAGCCATTGTTAGTGATATCCACGGGAACCTCGAGGCACTGAAGACAGTCCTGGCCGATATTCGCGCTCAGGGATGTACTCAAATCCTATGCCTGGGCGATATCGTAGGATACGGCCCCGAGCCCAACGCCTGCATCGATATCGCTCGAAGCTTTGATTCAACGATCATAGGCAATCACGACTTAGCGGCTCTGTTTGATCCAGAGGGATTCAGCAACACAGCCGAGCAAGCCATTCTTTGGACTCGAAAGCAACTGGAATCTGGCGACACGCCCGAGAATTGTTACGCTCGTCTGGACTTCATCGCCAACCTACCACGAACACGCCGCGAAGGCACCGTCATGTTCGTACACGGGTCGGTTCGCAACCCGATTAACGAGTATGTCTTTCCTGAAGACATCTACAACAATCGCAAAATGGAAAAGCTCTTTTCCATGGTTCAGCGGATCTGCTTCCAGGGTCACACTCACGTTCCTGGAGTCTTCACAGCCGACATGAGCTTCCGGCGTCCCGAGGAAATCGGCTACAAATTCGACTTGGGACAAGAAAAAGTCATGGTCAACGTCGGCTCAGTCGGCCAGCCTAGAGACGGTGATTGGCGAAGCTGCTATGTCATTCTTGAGGACAATACCATTCACTTCCGACGCGTCGAATACGATGTGGATGTTACCATTCAGAAGATCTACGACATCCCAGATCTTGATAATTCGCTCGGCGATCGACTGCGCGACGGGCGCTAGGCCTAGCCGCTAGAGTCAAAACCGCGTTTGCCGATTGCCAAAACCTTGCCCACCTGAATAGGTATATTGGTCCGGTTTTTTGAAGCTTAAAGTTGCATCGGCTCGGATTTTGTTTCACAATAGAGCATTCCCTTGTAGCGCCGCCTCGTCCAATCTTTTCTTGCACTGTCCATAATGGCCCAATCGATTACCCTTCGAGTCCTTCAAGGGGCCGACCGAGGTCGAGTGTTCCATAACTTGGCCACGCCGATCACTATCGGACGTGAAGAGGGTAATCTTGTGCAATTGAACGACGAGCGTATCAGTCGCTTTCACGTCAAGATTCAGGAAGACGATGGCCGACTGGTTGTCACCGACTTGGATAGCACCAACGGAACACGAGTCAACGGACAGGTCTGCAACCTCAAGATCCTTCGAAACGGCGATACCATTTCGGTTGGTCGGACTGTTCTCCTAGTCGGAAACCGTGCCGTCTCAGGAGCATCCGGAGGTGACCTTGAGTTTGAAGACGAGAACGCCTCCAGCACACGCGTTGTCGCAGATGGTTCCTCGAACCAACGCGAGTTACCCTCGTTGCCTCGCGGCTTAAGTCCTGGCCAAGCGGCTGAGCTTCGCGAAGTCCTGGATCACATCCACATGGGACTCCGCGGCTTAGTTGAGAATGGTGTCGTTGCTGAAAAAGAACGACGTGTCGAAATCGATCAGCGAGCTTGGGGCAGATTGCTTCTCGTTCAGTCTGATATCTCCGAGTGGATCCGCGCGATCGAGGACCCGCAAGCGCAGTCGAGTTCGTTGGGCGATTAGCCTTAACATCTGTGCTCAACGCATAAGTTGCGAAGAAGCAAAGTGAACATCGATAAACAGGATTTGTAGGATTTTTAGCAGCCTGCTCCTATCACCGAGCCTCATCGACGATCATCCTGTAAATCCTGTCCATCCATGTTCGTGTTTCTCTTTGACGGCGCTGCATAGCGACTCTGCTCTATTTGAGTTGCCACTCCAGCCAACTGATCGAACGAGCTAGCGATTCATCCGTGACTTGATGACCTTGCTTGTGATTGTAGAATCCCAAGTGTGCTGGCTTACCCGAGGCGACGAACGCCTTTTGAGCTTCGATCAAGTACGGCAAGCTCTTGCTTCCATCCGAGGCCTCGCCGCCAATCAACAAGAATGCGCGTGGGGCGACTGCGGCTAGCAGTTGATGATGATCCATGGCGAAGTCGGCTTTGGTACAGTCCTCTCCAAGATACCATGCCGCGTCCCAATTGGACTGTGCAATTCCCAAGCCTCCTTCGCTACTAACCGTCGCTACAATACGATCGTCGAAGGCAGCCAGATAAAGAACTTCCTTGGCTCCTAGCGAATGCCCTATCGCTCCCATTCGTTTGATGTCGACGCCCTCCCACTTGCAAAGAACATCTACAGCCTTGGTGCTGTCCAGAAGCATTCTTGCCATTCCTTTAGCCTTGGGGTTTCGCTCATGAAACGCTGCGGCCTGTTCTTTCGCCGCAATCCCAATGTTTGTTGGCCATAAGTAATTGCGAGGCGAGAGAGTTATGAAGCCTCGACGCGCTAAGTGAAGTGCATAGGCTTTGCGCAGTTCGTCAATACTTGGTGGAGTAGAGACATCTTTGCCACTGAGCCCCACTGGCTGAAAGATCGAGTTCTCTACAGTACTATGAAAGATGACTACGCCTGGCAACTTCTTGCCGGCAGGTTTCTCTGAGGGTTCGAGCACGAAGGCTTGGACTCGCTGGCCGGATTCTGTCTCGTACTCGATCAGGCTGCGAGTCAATCCTGGCTCATGCTCCACTTTCTCAAGGACCTGCACCTGCGGCGAGGACAGCTCGCGCGTGTCGATCTTCCCCAGGTAGTTCGACCACTGCTCGAGTACCTTCGCGCGGTAGGCCGCTAACTGCGTTGAACTGGCAATGTCCGGAAGTGGTCCTCGAACTGCAATCTCATTACTATTGGAAGTCGAACTGGCCGGAGGAATGGCAACTTCAGATAGCCACGGTGGATCGTCGGCCTTGAGTTGACTGACAAGACAGATCAGGGCGACTATGAATCGGAGCTTATTCATTGCTGGACCTCATCGGGGCTAAATGATTGAACGACGTTTCCGAGAATTGGACGATAGTACGATATTCGAACTGGTTGAAGCGGAGCGAGGCAACTAAACTGCCTGCTTTCCGATTCTTTTGCTCCAATTCTAATGACCATGGAAATTTTTCTCGACAAACGCAACTCGCAAAACTTCTCTGGCTTTCACCCGTGGGTGCTGGACAGATCGGTGATCGAGCCAACCAGTCGCCCCAGCCCTGGTCAGATTGTTGACTTGGTACACGCCAATGGTTCTTGGATTGGTCGTGGCGTTTACAATCCTCACAGCCGCATTCGCATTCGCCTTTATCAATGGCGCAAGGAAAGTACGCTCGATCACAACTGGCTTTGTGAGCAATTGAGCCAAGCGGTCGCGATGCGGAAGCGATGGATGGAGCGACATGGCAAGCTGGATGCAGTCCGCTGGGTCAACAGCGAAGGAGACGGGTTGAGCGGTCTGATCGTTGATCAGTTCGGTGAGTTCATCACCATCCACTTAACTGCGATGGCCATGTTGGCATGGGAATCATCCATCGTCCAATGGTTCGCCGAGAACCTGTCTCCTCAAGGCATCTTCCTAAAGGTCGATCAGAGCACGGCGACCGCTGAAGGGATCGAAGCTAAAGAGTTGGTTGCTTTTGGCGTCCAACCATCCGAGCCCGTTGTTGTATCTGAGGGGCCAGTCAAAATTCTGGTTGATCTGGGCGTTGGCCAAAAGACCGGATACTACCTGGATCAACGCAACAATCGTCAGCGAGCTGCAAGATGGATGGGATCGGGACGAGTGCTGGACGTTTGCTGCTACCTTGGTGGATTTTCGCTGGCCGCTCACGCCATTGCCCAACCATCTAGTATCACCGCTGTCGATACAAGTGCCAAAGTTCTCGAGCAGGCCCAGCGAAACGCAGAACTGAACGGCGCCGAGATCGACTTTGTTCAGGCGGATTGCTTTGAGTTTCTAGGCTCACTGATTGAGACGAAAGAACAGTTTGAAACTGTAATCCTCGATCCTCCGAAGATGGCCAGTAATCGAAGTCAGATTCAATCGGCACTGCGAGCCTACCACCGACTCAATCTAAGTGCGGTCAATCTATTGGAGCCCGACGGAATGCTGGTTACTTGTAGTTGTTCGGGGCGCATTAGTCGCGATGACTTCCGCGGCATGTTGGCCTCAGTGGCTCAACGGTCCAGGCGCTCGATTCAGATTGTCGAATCGCTTGGTGCCGACTTCGATCATCCGATCATGGCTCATTGCCCTGAGACTGAGTATCTCAAGTGCTTTATCTGCCGCGTGATCTAGAACTCACGAGCGAGTTTAGTTCTGAGCTTGCCCTGTTGAGAAACGAAGTCGAAAGACTGCGGGGCTAAGCTGTATGTCCCAAAAAAAATGGCCATGGTATGCCGCTCCATCGTCACACCATGACCAAAATGTCGCTGGAATAGATTCATTGCTGATATCTATTCCACCCTCCCAATCCGTGGTTACAAGATGTATCGGAAAGTTGGCAGGGCGAGCCCAAGTTTTTCTGCCGATTTTTCAGTTTTCCGTTTGACCGAATTTACTGTTCAGCGGAGCAACCGAGGGCTCGTGTTTTAGGGGCATGTGCAAGGCAGTGTCATGAGGCATTAGTTGGCCGGCTTGAGGCCTAGCGACGGACGTTGGCGGGACTGTTGGCTACCTTACCGGTCTCCATCGCTGGAAGTTGCTTGGGAGCCGCTGCTGTTGCTGGTGGAGGAAGCATGTTGACTGGCATAGGTCGGACGCTGGGTCCTGCGTATTGCTGAGCGTATTGCTGAGCGT
>CAYWNG010000313.1:0-1079 GCA_964458685.1 uncultured Pirellulaceae bacterium | reverse complement strand
TATTGCTGCGGGTGTTGCTGAGCGAACTGAGTGCCGGTGGGTTGTCTAGGTGCTGTGGATGCACAATGTGCACAACCGGAAGATCCTACCGGAGCGGCAAACTGAGCCTGTGAGCATGCCCCATGTTGGCAACCGCCTCGATAGCGACCAACGTGTTGGAAGCCACCTTGATAGCAACCGGGCTGCACACCACATTGCCCACCATGATTACAACCACCGTAAATGCGCCGAGACTGCCGCGCACATTCCAGAGCCATTTCGTTCGCGTGGTTGTCCCACAGTCCGTCGACACACCACTCACGCATCATGTAGTCTGCGGTTGGATTGGGCGTATGGCGAGCTGCCGATGCCCAATCAATGGGTGCAAAATAACCAGGTGCTGCGTTAGCACCACTGATGATGGCGTCGGCAGGGTTTGAAGCATGGTGTCGGCGACCAACAGCTTTAGTCGCTGGTTCACTTTCTTCAATCACAAGATCGCTCTGCAACGACGCTGACTCGGACTGTTGAACTGGTTTGGCTCGATCAGAGGGGAAAAAATCAAATGGGCTTGGCTTTGAAGAAGACTCTGTCGTACGAGCTTCGTTACTCTCGCCTAGCTGTTGACTGGTCTCGTCGTCGCTCTGCACAAGTTGCAACGTTGGTGCGGGAGTTGGCACACCAATGGATTGTGAGTATTGTGCGGATGAAAACGAAACGAAACCGCAGCAAGAAATGGCTACGGATGAAGCGAGAAGCGAAAATCGCATGACGGGTACCCTTAAAGCGAGTTGATCTTTTCCACTGATCTACCGAGTGTCCCAATCCATGGGAGTATCTCGTAACAATAAGGGCACCACGAACTAATCCCTGATGGTGGTAACTTAAACCACGCTTAGCTGCGAGGCTGGTGTCGCAGTGGGCATCGTTGGTGCTCTGAGTAATAATGCGCTCCAGTTAGTCAGATGCAAACCCGTAGCTAGATTTTTTATTGCTGCCTAAGAACATTCAGTCCACTTGTGAGGAACCGCAAAGCGATTCGTATTAGGTAAGATATGTGGCCTCAGAATCGAGACTGTGATCACCGGTCGCCACAGAGT
>CAYWNG010000312.1:0-7586 GCA_964458685.1 uncultured Pirellulaceae bacterium | reverse complement strand
AAATCTTGCTTTTGTTAACGACTGACTTCAGATCCATAAAAACCGGAGCCTAACGGCTGGCGGCTAGTATGCAGCTAACTGCGGACTATTTGTACTTGCGAGTAGGGTTGATTGAGCGTGCGGTGAGCGATCTCCAAGACATCCTCTTTGGTCACCGCCGCGTATCGACTGAGCACCACGTCTAGCGGTTCATAGCTCTTGCGCGATAGCCAGCTTTGACCCAATGCAAAGAGTCGATTGCTTGGTCGTTCATCGGACAGAATGAGTCCACTGGAAATCTTGTTGCGAGCCAGCTCAAGTTCATAATCGGTGACTCCACCCTTAAGCAAATCGTCGATCAAGCGCTGAAGCACAGCTTGATTCTCTTCAATGTCCTCGGGAGCACAGCAGATGTATCCGATCAAACATCCGCTTTCGTCAAACATCTGCGGCCAGATCGTAGCTGTCTCGGCGCGGCCTGTATCGATCAATTCCCAGAACATCCGACTGCCCGAATCGTCGGCGAGAATGGAACACAATAATCGCAGTGCATAGCGAGCTGGATCGTTGCAGTCCAATCCTGGCCAAACGCGTATGCCATAGTGCTGATGCGTGTCTTCTCGAGCGATCGACACATCGTTGAATTGGAACTTTGGCTTGCTGAGCTTTCTGGGAGCCTCGACCGTGGGCCATTTTGAGGTCGCTCCAAGTGTAAAGTCGATCAACTGATCTGCGTCGACGTTGCCGCTGGCGACCAAAATCATGTTGTCCGTCGAATATCGAGTTCGATGATAGTCTCGCATCTGCGCGACGGTCAAGTCGCTCACCGATTCCACTGTCCCCAGGACTCGTGACGCTAGTGGGTGCGAACCGAAGAAGTTCTCCAAGGCTATTTCGAAAGCTCCATAGGGCGGTTGGTCGTCGTACATGGCAATCTCTTCCAGCACGACTTGCTTCTCCGTCTCGAACTCGTTCTCATCCAGCATGGGTTGCATCAAGTCGGTCAACAGATCTAGGCATTGCTGTTGGCATTCGGGCAGAACTGAAGCGTAGTAAACTGTCGAGTCCTCGGAGGTGAATGCGTTGGATTGCGCGCCGAGGTGGTCGAGTTCGCGATTGACGTCTGCCGCAGAGCGACGCTCGGTGCCTTTGAAAACCATGTGCTCTAGAAAATGGCTGACACCAGCCAATTCAGGGCTCTCGTCGCGCGAGCCCGTACGTACGAACCAACCGATGGAAGTCGTCAGAGCCGATTGGTCGCGAAGGATGACGATGTGTGGCGAGTTGTCTGATTTATGCGTCAATAATTCCACTGGGTAACTCCATCGGAACGGACCCCACTGTGACCAGCGAAAAATTCTTGGGGCGGTGATTTTGATAATACTCGACCAAACCGCTGGTTGTCAGCGCGTCGACTTTAGCTAGAACCTCTTCGCGTTCAGGCACTCGACCAAGATAGAACCAGTCACTTGCGATCTGGCTGCTGCGAGCTGCCGAAGACTCCTGTTCAAAGACTAGCGAACTCTTGATGCGATTCTTCAAACGTTGCAATTCGTCTTCGTTGATTCCGTGCCCCAGTGATTGAATGGTCTCGATCAAGACATGCAGCGTCTCTTCAGCGCGGTTGGTCGTTGTTCCTGCGTAACACAACACGCTGCCTTGTCCGGCTAAGGAAAAACAGCTCGCGAAAACCGAATAGACCAAACCGCGTTTTTCGCGCAGTTCAGTGAACAGCCGTGAACTCATCCCATCGCTCAAAACGCCTACAAGAGCGCGAGCTTCGTAATACATCGGGTCTTCGTACGACGCGCAGTCGTAAGCTAACGCGAGGTGAGTCTGCGCGGAGGAGTGGTCCACATGCAAGCTACCGTAGTTCGCTTGAAGTTCGGGCAGCGATTCCACTGCCGGACCTTGCCATGATCCCAACTGCTCTTCCACCAAATCGCAAAGCTGTTGCCAATCGAAATTGCCAGCGACAGCCATGATGCTTCCCGCCGGCGCGTAATGTTGTTGATGGAAGCTGCGCACGTCTTTGTGCTTGATCGCCTCTAATCCCTCTACGGTCCCTTGCGAAATTCTGCCGAACGGAAGGGGAAATCGAAATCGCTTCAATTCACTAAAGCATCGATGCGAGGGCTCGTCATCCAAGGCTCGCAGATCTTGAAGGCAAAGACTCTTGGCATCATCCAGTTGATCCTTGGGAAGATGCGGACTACGAACCATCATCGAGTAGAGGCGAAGTGCTTCGGGCAGAATCTCACAAGGCATCGCGCAGCTAAAGCTAGAGTGCGAAGTGGTAATATTGCTGCTGCGTTCAATTCCCTGTTGGTCCAAACGTTCGAGGAACTGTCGGCTGTCCAAGTTTCCGCAGCCACGCTGAACCATCTCGCTGGTCATGCCCGCTAGCCCGTCGTAGCCCATCGGTTCGTAACATGTTCCCCCGGGTAAGAGGAATGAAAACGATGCAGATCGTAACCAAGGCATCCGTTCGCCGAGCAGCACCAGACCATTGCTTAGTTGTCGGTGCAAAACGGAATTCATGGTAGACCTATCAATGCGGGTGAGCGATCAGAGCGTAAGACTGGGAGTTAAACAAGTCGACAATTGTTTTGCAAAGCCGCAGAGTTAGGCTTTCTTGGACTTCGAACTCTTGCTTTCGCTGGATGTGGAAGCACTGGACTTGGATTCGCTAGGCTTGGAATCGCTCGACTTTGACGAGCTTTCGCTACTGCCCGCAGGCTTGTCAGCCGCAGCCGCCTTCTTGTAGGACTCGCTACGATAGTCTGTTTGATAAAAGCCCGAGCCCTTAAACATAATGGCCCCGCCGGTACCTAGCAGTCTGCGGAGCTTCGGCTTCTTACACTCAGGGCACTTCTTCAGCTTGTCGTCATTGATGCCTTGATAGACTTCAAATTTATGGCCACAAGCATCGCACTCATAGTCATACGTTGGCATGGGGACATCCTCGATTTGTTGAAGAACAGTTTTGCGATATGTGAACTAGTTTGCTGGCGCACCAGTGCTAACAATCACGCAGCTTGGTCGAACCACGCGATCGTGCAGCATGTATCCAACGGCCACTTCATTGGCAACAGTACCCGCGGCATGTTCTGCGCTTGGCATTTGCGAAATGGCTTGGTGGATGTTGGGGTCAAACTGTTTGCCAGTGGATTCAATTGGCTTGCAGCCGTACTTGGCCAAGACGGTTGTGAATTGCTGAGTCACCATAGCGACTCCGGCGAGCAGAGCTTGGCTGGTTTCTGACTTCGCTGCTTCGGACTTCGCTGAATCGCTCGCGCGATTCAGATTGTCGATGACATCCAAGAGGTCTCGAACTAACGGCAAGTTGGCGTACTTGAGCAACTGATCCGACTCGCGCTGCATGCGCTTGCGGAAGTTCTCCATTTCCGCCTGAGCCATCAAGACATTTCTCTCGGCTTCGGCCAGGCGTTGTTCCACGGTTTTTTCCTCTGCGTTTTCGGCGAGTGCTTGGTCTACCATGGACTGTTCGCTTGAGTCAAAGGTCGATTCGTTTTGTTCAATGGGTTCGTTAGATTCAGTGGATTGCTCTGACATCTTGCTCTCCTAGGAACTAGCTTTCTCATTTTCGTTTTCGTCACCACGGAAATAGTTCAGCACTCGATCAAGGAATGATCGGCGGTGTGGTGTCACGTGTTCTTCTTCAAGATCGGCTAGCTTACGCAAAAGTTCTTCTTGTTGAGCATTAACTTTCTTGGGTATCTCAACGTAAGTCTGCACTAGCAGATCACCACGCATTCGGGATCGTGGATCAGGCATCCCTTGGCCTCGCATTCGAAACACTTCGCCGCTCTGCGTACCAGCGGGAATATCAACCGATTTCTTCCCGTTCAGCGTTGGAATCTCGATTTCGGTTCCTAGCACAGCTTGGGAATAGCTAAGCGGCAATTGGACGATTAGGTCATGACCGTCGCGTTTAAAGATCTTGTGCGGACGAATGCGCATTAAGCAATAAGCGTCACCGGCCGGACCGCCGTTAGGACTGGGTTGTCCTTCGCCCGAAAGCCGCACTTGCATTCCGTCGTCAACGCCTGGAGGAATCTGAACTTCCAAGACAACTTCGTTTGGAACTGACCCACCGCCGTCGCAAGTCTTGCACGGATTCGTGATGATTTTGCCGCTACCACGGCATTGTGGACAGGTCGTTTGGACTCGCAGAATGCCAGTAGCTTGGACGACTTGGCCGACACCGCCGCAACGATTACAAGCTTGCGGTTCCGAGCCGACGGCTGCGCCCGATCCATTGCACGTTCCGCAACGACTGTGGCGAGTCAACCGAACTTCTTTCGTGCAACCCTTGGCCGCCTCTTCGAGATCCAGCGTTACTTCACAACGCAGATCAGCACCACGTCGTACGCGTTGTCCGCCGCGCGAACGGCCTCCACCACCGAAAAAGTCTTCGAAGATGGTGCCACCAAACATATCGCCGAAAGCTTCGAAGATATCGCCGACATCTTGGAAGCCACCGGCCTGTGACTCGACGCCAGCATGACCGTACTGGTCGTAGCGAGCACGCTTCTGAGCGTCGGAAAGAACTTCGTAGGCTTCGGCGCATTCCTTGAACTTCGCGACGGCATCCGCATCATTGGGATTGCTGTCGGGATGGTACTTGATTGCCAACCGTCGGTACGATTTAGAGATCTCAGCACCTGTAGCTGTGCGACTAACCTCTAGAACTTCGTAGTAGTCTCGTTTTGTGGTCGCCATAGCTGCTGAATTGATGGAACTCGTAAACTGAACAAGGCGAGAGGCCACTTCCTAGGGAAGTGGCCTCACCAGTAAACACGGTTGAAACTCACCAATGGATCACCAACGGGGATCAACTAGGCGATCGAGCCTTCGACTCGCTTGCCCTTGTCTTCCTTGTCGTAGTTGGTGACCAGAGCTTCTGTCGTCAGCAACAGGCCAGCGATACTACCGGCGTTGGCCAGAGCGGTTCGCGTAACCTTAACCGGGTCGATGATACCCGACTTCAGCATGTCAACATACTCGCCCTTGTTCGCATCGTAACCCATGGTCAACGGCTTTTGGCTAACTTCGTCAGCCACTACCGAACCATCGATACCAGCGTTATCGGCGATTTGACGCAAAGGAGCTGACAAGGATCGCAGAACGATTTCAGCGCCGATCTTTTCGTCACCCTTGCACTTGGCAATAGAAGCTTGAACGGCTTCGGTGCAGCGAATCAAAGCGACTCCACCGCCAGGAACAATGCCTTCTTCCATAGCAGCGCGAGTTGCGTGAAGAGCGTCTTCAACGCGAGCCTTCTTCTGCTTCATGTCCGCTTCTGTTTCAGCGCCAACGCTGATCACAGCTACGCCACCGGCCAGCTTAGCCAGTCGCTCTTGAAGCTTCTCGCGATCGTACTCGCTGTCGGTTTGTTCGATCTGAGCCTTGATTTGACCAACGCGTTGATCAATAGTGGCTCGATCGCCAGCGCCTTCGACAATCGTTGTGTTGCTCTTGTCGACGGTCAACTTCTTCGCGCGACCCAGTTGCTCCAGAGTGACATTCTCAAGCTGGATACCAAGGTCTTGGCTGATGAAGGTTCCGCCGGTTAGGCAAGCGATGTCGCCCATCAAAGCCTTGCGACGGTCGCCAAAGCCAGGAGCCTTGACCGCACAGACGTTGAGTGTGCCACGCAACTTGTTAACAACCAAAAGCGTCAGAGCTTCAGCGTCAACGTCTTCAGCGATGATCAACAGAGGTCGGCCGCTTTGGCTAACCTTCTCGAGAACTGGAACCAGTTCGCGAATGTTGCTGATCTTCTTTTCGTACAACAGAACCAGCGCATTGTCGTATGTGCAGGTCATTGTTGCTGGATCGTTGATGAAGTATGGCGAGCAGAAACCTTTGTCGAACTGCATGCCATCGACATACTCAACGGTTGTTTCGGCTGTCTTGCCTTCTTCGACAGTGATCACACCATCTTTGCCGACTCGCTCAAGAGCATCAGCAATCAGTTCGCCGATCAACATGTCGTTGTTAGCACTGATTGCGCCGACATTAGCGACTTGCTTGTGATCAGATACTGGCTTGCCCATTTCATGCAGTCGAACAACGGCAGCTTCGACAGCCTTTTCGATACCGCGACGAATCGCAGTTGGGTTACTGCCAGCAACAATGTTTCGCAAGCCTTCTTTGAAGATGGCTCGTGCAAGCACTGTTGCAGTCGTTGTTCCGTCACCAGCTAGATCGCTAGTCTTTTGAGCAACTTCGACGACCAACTTGGCGCCCATGTTCTCGAAGCGATCTTCCAGTTCGATTTCCTTGGCAACGGTTACACCGTCTTTGGTCACAGTTGGACCGCCAAAGCTCTTGTCGATAATTACGTTACGACCGGTGGGGCCCATAGTTACGGCAACCGCATCGGCCAATTTTTCAACGCCACGTAGCATTCTAGCGCGGGCGTTGTCTTCAAACATAAGCTGTTTAGCCACTCGCTGGATCCTTATGTAATGATTTCTTATTGATTGGATTTCAAACAGTCTTACAACTCTGAAAACTCAGCGTCGGAGACAGAACCAGTGGGTTAGGCCATGATCTTCGCAAGAATGTCGCTTTCGCGAAGAATCTTGACTTCTTGACCGTCGATTTCGATGTCGCTTCCGCCGTACTTGCCGTAAATAACAACGTCGCCAACAGCAACCGACAGAGTGCCGCGATTTCCATTGTCTAGCAACTTGCCTGGGCCGACTGCTATGACTTCACCACGTTGTGGCTTTTCTTTTGCGGAGTCAGGCAGAACGATGCCACCCGCGGTGGTCTCTTCAGCGTCTTGAGGCTTAACAACGACGCGGTCATCGAGTGGACGAAGCTTGATTTTGGCCATAGTGTTTATTCCTGTAGTTATGAGTTGTGTTTGTTTGTTTTATGTTTTTCTTGTGGAGCTTGAGAGCCAGCAAGTTAGACGCTAGACAATCAAGCTCCGATTTTTTGCTAAAGGTGCTTGAGCGTGCAAGCCAAGCGGCTTACATCATGCCGCCCATGTCCATGCCACCCATGCCGCCCATTCCTCCCATGCCGCCACCCATTCCACCCATGCCGTGGTCGTGATGATGATCACCTCCACCAGCTTCTTCTTCCTTAGGAATTTCGGTGATCAGCGATTCGGTAGTCAGCAACAGCGAAGCAACGCTGGATGCATTTTGCAATGCGGTTCGAACGACCTTGGCTGGGTCGATGATGCCTGCTGCAACCATGTCGGTGTAGGTATCGGTGTTGGCATCGTAGCCGTCATTCTTGTTCTTCTGTTGACGAACTCGATTGACAACAACTGCACCGTCGACACCAGCGTTGTTAGCGATGGCTCGTAGTGGGCAATCCAATACGTTGAGGATGATGTTAGCGCCCATCTTTTCGTCGCCTTCAACAGCCAGCTTCTTCAATGCAGCTTCGCAACGAATCAAGGCGACTCCACCACCAGGAACGATACCTTCTTGAAGAGCCGCTTGAGTAGCAGCCTTGGCGTCGTCCAACAGTGCTTTGCGTTCCTTCATTTCAGTTTCAGTAGCCGCACCAACGGAGATTTGTGCAACGCCACCAGCCAACTTGGCTAGTCGCTCTTG
>CAYWNG010000311.1:0-7591 GCA_964458685.1 uncultured Pirellulaceae bacterium | reverse complement strand
AGATCCGCCGTCTGTAGAAAGAAGCACCGTGGACTTGCTTCCAGCGAGCCACACTGTCTTTTCGGAGGGCGAACTGATTCCGCGAAAGCTTGCCAAGCTGCCCGTCGTGCCAATCTCCCAGCTCAACTTGCGAGCTAAAGGAGCGGAGTCTTGCGCAGTTGCAATCAGTGAGCTTGATACAAGGCCAGCCACAACAAAAGAAACCGCGACTAACATACGAACTACACGAACCAGTCGTTGACTATTCATCACGAAACAATCTTATAGGAAGAGAAAACTAGAGCCAGTCATAGAGTAGCTACTGAAGCCGATACATTGTAACTACGGATTCGGTTCCCAGATCACTCCAACGCGACGAGCCCACTGGTCCCACTGCTTGATCATCGATTGCAGTTTTTCTGGGTGTTTTTGAGCAAGATCTTCGGTTTCGCAACAGTCTTGGCCAATGTTGTAGAGTTCCCATTGGACTTCCTGAGGCATCCGCTTGGACCAAACAATTTTCCAATCGCCTTGTCGCAAAGCGTGTGCTCCTTGATGATCGAAGCCGATGGACCGCTCCGCCAGTTTTTCACCGCGCAATGCAGGTAGCAAGTCGACGCCGCTGAGTGGCGTTACGGGATGACCGTCTCGCTCCCTTGGATAGTTCGCACCGGTGGCAGAGATAATCGTAGGAAGAATGTCCATGACATGCGCGGGCTCGCGCACCCACGACTCCATCGGCTTAAGAGCCTTGGGCCAATGAGCGATGAAGGGAGTGCAAATGCCACCCTCGTGCGTGAAATGTTTGTACATTCGAAAGGGTGTGTTGCCTAAATTAGCCCACGCGCTTCCATAGCTTTGATGCGTGCCTGGACCACCGATCGTCTTGACTTCATCGCCAGTATGCAAAGTTGTCGTGCCTTTGCGAGAAACACCGTCGAACCCTAGTGGTCCCCACTCATAACAAGCGCCATTGTCGCTCAGCAGCAAGATCAGCGTATTTTCCAGCTCACCAGTTTGCTGTAAGTGTTGAACGATTTGTCCAACGCCGACATCGATCGATTCGACCATCGCAGCAAACACCGCCATGCGTCGCGCTAGGTCGATTTGTTGGTCTTGCGACAACGAGTCCCAAGCAGGGTTCTCAACGCCCGAGTAACCATTGGCAATCGCCTGTTCGTCGACAGGAACAATGGATCGCTGAGTCAACTTCCAACGCGGTCCATCGACTAGACCAAGCTTTTTCATCCGTTCGAAACGCTCTTCTCGCAACACATCCCAGCCGCGACGATAGATTGCTTCGAACTTCTCGACTCGATCCGCGGGAGCTTGTATCGGAAAGTGCGGCGAGGAGTGTCCCAAGAAGACACACCAAGGCTTGCGACTTTCCTGACCTTTGCGAATAAACTCCAGCGCATACTGATTGAACACATCGGTTGCGTAAAACTGATCGTTGGCGACGTGAACTTCCTTTTCGCGTCCCTCGGGCAATCGCTTGTAGTATTGTGCATCGAACTGATCATGAGAATGATCATCCAAGTAGCCATAGAATTCGTCAAAGCCTCGTCGGATCGGTCCAGTTGCCGAATGCATGTGCCATTTACCAACGTAGTAGCACTGATAACCCGCTGGCTTGAGCACTTCAGCGATGGTGGCCGAGTTCTCCGATAGGCGGCCAAGGTATCCGGGACCACGAGTCTTATTGGGTTGTGTCGAAGTGAAATCACCAATCCCAGCTTGGGTCGGATAGAGTCCTGTCATGAGGGAGGCTCGAGTCGGACAGCATCGCGCGGAGGTGTACAAATGCGCCATGCGAACTCCTTGCTTGGCCAATGCGTCGATATGAGGCGTGGGTATCTCGCCTCCAAAGCATCCCAAGTCAGAGTAGCCCAAGTCGTCCGCCAATACGATGATGACGTTGGGACGGGGCTGAGCGTCTTCTGTTTCAAGCAAGCATGATCCGTGAGCTTGCAGGCTAGGTGAGATAACTGCCAGGAGACTGAACAATGAGAGTCGAATCATTCGCGTTTCGATCACAGCAAGATTTTTTCAAATGGGGCATCAGCAGATTCGTATCGCTTCATTGTACCTCAAAGGACTTTTTTCGTTTGAGGTCGCACGAAAACGGGAGGGCGCCGCTCCTGCGAAGCCATTGCTTTCCGCCGCCTACCGTGCACAAGCAATGTTTACGTTGGTCCGATTGCTTGTGAACGTGATGGATAGCCCAAGAAAGCTCGGCAGGAGCCTCGCCCTCCCAGAATTGAGTCTCCCACTCGCACAGGATGTAGAAGAGGGCGGCTCATGGCTTCGGAAAATTCTCGCGTCGAACCACTTGAATCAAGTAATCACGCAACTTGCACTCAACGCTTTGGTGAATAGCCAACGCTACGATCGCGGCATTAAATTCGGCACCTGCTCTTGTCGTGTGAGTCCAGTCTTTTTCGGTGAAAAACAACTTGCTAACATCTTCTTTGCCGATCTTCTCGTAGAACGATGCAACTTGTTCGTTTAGATCGATGAAGTGGGCTCCGGATTGTTCTGCCGCTTCTTTTGCCCATCTCGCATAGTCATTGCTGGATCGAATCACCTTATCACCTTCCCATCGATTGCGGGGAACGAGCGAAAGCACGATGGGTGTCGCTCCTTTGGCTTTAGCATCCGCGACATACTTGCGAATGTACCAGCCATAGCTGTGTACCGTTTCGGATTTCCCTGTTGCAGCGACTACGCCTTCGATCGTTTCGTCCGAATTGCCCTTAATTGATGCGCGAGGTCGATCGCCGTCAAACATCTGCCCGCCGTCGTTATGGCCAAACTGAATCAACAGAAAATCTCCGGGACGCAATCGTTCAAGAGACTTCTCCCAAAGTCCTTCGGTCATGTAACTGCGACTGCTTCGTCCTCCTAGGGCTCGATTCTCCATTTGAATTTTCGAGGCATCGATGTACTTGTCGAGCGCTTGGCCCCAGCCCCACAATGGATCATCGCCATTACCTGGACTTCTGCCCGAGCCATTTTTAACTGTTGAATCACCGATAAGCACCAAGCGTGGTAGCGCATCATTGCTGGGCAAGTGCGATGCTGAAGACTCTTGCTTGACTTGCAACACAGCTTCGACGGCCGAGTGATCCGAGAGAGCGATTACTTTAGCATCGTGAAAACGATTGACTTTCACTTCGGTAGCATCAAGTTTGGTCAAGCTGCCCTTCGAATTCATCGTGAAAATGTAGTCAATGCGACTGCCACCGCTTTCAATCAACTGATCTGAGGTACCACCTGGTCCTTTGCCTAAGCTGGTCCATAGATCCACCAATGGAGACTCGGGACGCGCCTCTTGAATGAGTCCTGTCAAGCGATGATAGGCCGAGTCCTTATTGTCGAGATGCTCTTGATCGCCGCGAGTGTTAAAGTCGCCCATGAGAATTAATGGACGATCAGTCGAGCTATGCAGTTTTACGAACTCCGCAAACTCGACGTACTGTTCAGCGCGAGCCTTGGGATCTTGCGATTCGAGATGCGTAACAAACAGATCGATCGCAAGCTTGGGATCGCGGTCAACAGTAGTCGCAAGCCTCGCATGTAAAACGCCTTTGGTAACAAATCCATCGGCTTTGATGCCACGCTCTTCGGGCTTACTGAAATGAACGTAGGTGTGGACGTTTGTTTCCAGGAAAGGCAGACGACTGAAGATTGCTAAGCCGCCCGTATAACGCGATTCGTCCACCTTGGGGCTAAGGAATGAGTGGAAAGAATCGCCCCATGCTTTTTGTAGTTCGCCGACTAAGAGATCGCGAGGAGTCTCCGCGAACAGTTCGTTCAGTCCAACGATATCGTAGCCTGCAAGAGCCTTTCCAATCGTGGCAGCACGATATTCGGGCAGCGGTCGTTTGTTCGCAAAAGAGACGATTTGCGGTAGGAACTGAACGTTGTAAGAAATGATCTTCAAGTGACCATCGCGTGTTAAGGTCTGGCCATGAGTCAATTGGGCCGTAACGACGAATAACGCTATGAGGGCGAAGGGAATCGATCCAAAAATCGCTCGCCAAGATCTATTGAATCGCATTGGAGGGACGCCTTAGGGTATTCCTGGCAGGATGGGTTACTGTGCGCATTTTTCACTTATCTTACGAATTCGTAGGTGTTGAGCCACCTTACTCAGCTTGTCTAGATCCGCAGTTTTTCGATGCCTCGTGAAAAACAGCCTCGGTCGCGGAACTTCTCAAATGCTCAAGGTTTAACTGTTATACTGTCGATCGCCACGGAGATCCGCAGCACTCTATTGATAGATTAACACTTTTCTTGACGCAGGAGGATTTGGGTATGTTCAAAAGATGGTTCGTGCTTGCAGGCATGCTGATGGCAACGCCAGCAGCGTTTGCCGATTGGTCTCAGTTTCGAGGCCCTAATGGAAACGCTGTAAGTGATTCAGTAGTCCCTGTATCTTGGACACCGAGCGACAACGTTGCTTGGAAGGTGAAGCTGCCCGGTCCAGGCGTGTCTAGCCCGATCGTTGTCGGCAATAAACTGATCGTGACCTGCTATTCAGGTTACGGCCTAAATCGCCAGAATCCGGGCGAAATCAAGAACTTGATGCGTCATGTTCTCTGCTTTGATGTAACCAATGGCAAGCAGCTTTGGCAAGCCGACGTTGAGGCAGTTCAGCCTGAAGATCCGTATTCGGGATCTGGTGTCCCTGCGCACGGATATGCTTCGCACACTCCTGTCTCTGACGGCAAAAACGTCTACGTCTTCTTCGGAAAGACTGGCGCACTGGCATTCGATTTGGATGGCAAGAAACTCTGGCAGACTCAGTTGGGTAAAGAAACCGATCCGGCGCGATGGGGATCTTCATCCAGTCCGATTCTTTACAACGACATCTTGATTGTAACTGCCTCGGCTGAAGGTCAAGCAATCGTTGGCTTGGACACCAAGACAGGCAAAGAGGTTTGGAAGCAAGAGGCATCGGGGTTGGACAACGTATGGGGCACGCCCGTGCTTGCCAAGAGTGCCGCTGGTCGGACCGATTTGGTTCTGACAGTTCCGCGCGAGATGTGGGGGCTAGACCCTCAGACCGGCAAGCTGCGATGGTACAGCGAAGCCACTGGAGCTGATCAAGCATCGACTTCGCCCTATGTGCATGATGGTGTGGTGTTCACAGTGACTGGTCGAGGCGGTGGATCGGTGGCTATTCGTGCTGGTGGCGACGGCGACGTTTCCAAGTCCAACGTAGTATGGACAGGCAAAGAGAGCTCGCGATTTGCGTCGCCCATTGGACACAAGTCTAAGCTCTACTTAGTCTCTGGTGATACGCTGACGGTTGTTGATGAAGCCAACGGTGAGAAGCTGCAACAGATGCGATTGCAAGGTGGCAGTGGTCGCAGCAGTGGTGGCATGGGCGGTACCGACTATCCATCGCCAGTTATCGCCGGTAATCACTTGTACTACGTCAAAGGAAACGGCGATACATTTGTCTTCGACATTTCTGGTGAAGCTCAGCAAGTGAGCGTCAACGTAGCTACCGCTGAACCAGAGAGCTTTGGTGGTACGCCGGCAATCGCCGATGGTCGTATGTTCTTGCGATCTGACAAGCACTTGTACTGCATTGCCAAGACTAAAGACAACGTACAAGCAAACGCATCCGAGGCGATCATTGCTAAGTTGGCCGAAAGTTCTGGTGGCGATCCTGGCGGTGGTCGAGGTCCTGGTGGCGGAGGCGGTGGCCGTGGATTCGATCCTCAAGCCTTTTTCACTCGTTTGGATACCGACAAGGATGGAAAATTGACGAAAGCAGAAGTCGAAAACAGCCCGATGGCCAATCGCTTTGCCGAAATCGATAAGAACAAAGACGAAGGTATCAACCTAGAAGAATTCCAAGAGGGAATGAGAAACATGGGAGGCGGCCGAGGCGGCGGTCCTGGAGGTGGATTCGGTCGCGGAGGCGGCGGCGGTGGAGGCGGTGGTTTTGGCTTTGGAGGTGGAGGTCGAGGCCAAGACAATCGTCCTGAACGACCTCAACGTCCCAAAATGTAACTGCTGTTGAGCCTTCGTGCTTTTGAAATCGCTTTGGGGACGAGTCTTCTTTCGAGGACTCGTCCTTTTTTTCTGACATGCACAACGATTGGGCGGAGATTTGATCGCGTCAATTCGACGATCCAACGCGCACTTCAATTCGTTACAATACTAGCTCGCCTACATTGCAATCCCGCCTTCTCCAATCACTTGTAGATATCGAGTACCCGCCATGGAAAAGCCAATCAGTCGACGCAATTTGCTAGCCGGATCAGTCGCATTATCTGCTGCGGTTTGCGCGGGATCGAAGCAGCGAGTCGCGGCGAATGAGCATGCGATTACCGATGGAAATGACGATGCGAAAAAGGTTGAGGCAGCGAAAGAGCTAAGACGCGGAAAATCGCCTTGGCCAGTATGGAGTGATGGCGATGAAAAAGGTTTAGTCAACGTGCTCAACTCGGGAAACTGGGGCCGATTGACCGGTGATCGCGTGGGGTTGTTTGAAAAGACGTGGGCTGAAAAGATGCAAGCCAAACATTGCATCGCGACAAGCTCCGGTACAACTGCGCTACTAACGACACTCGGAGCACTCAACATCGGGCCCGGCGATGAAGTCATCATGCCGCCCTACACGTTTGTTGCCACATTCAATGTCATCACCAACAGCTTTGCGCTTCCCGTGTTTGTCGATAGCGACATCGAATCGTTCCAGATCGACGCCAAGAAAATTGCCGCTTCAGTCACTGAGAATACAAAGCTCTTGCTGCCAGTTCACATCGGAGGATCGCCCTTCGATATCGATGCAGTCAAGGCCGTCGCGGCGGAGAAGAAGGTTCCATTTATCGAAGACGCCTGTCAGGCTCACCTGGCCGCTTGGCGAGGCCAGCCCGTGGGCACGCATGGACTGGGAGGCTGCTTTAGTTTTCAAGCTAGCAAGAATTTGAACTCGGGTGAAGGCGGTGCTATTCTCACCAACGACGATGAGTTCGCGAATCGTTGTTACAACTTTCACACACCTGGTGGATCACGACCAGTTTCCAGCTACGGACGTGGGTCGAATTTCCGCATGACTGAGTTCCAAGGCACAATGCTGCTATCGCAGTTCGAGCGTGTTGAAGCGCAGTCGCAACAACGCGAAGAGAATGCCAAGTATCTTTCGGAGATGTTGTCTAAGATTGGCGGAATCAAACCCGCCAAGCTTTATGACGGCTGCACTCGCAGCGCATGGCACCTGTATATGTTCCGTTATGACAAATCGCAGTTTGGGGGCATCGCCAAAGACGCCTTCTTGGCCGAACTGAGCAAAGAAGGCATTCAAGCCAGTGGCGGATACGCTCAGCTAAACCTTACCAAGCATGTCGTCGCTCTGGCCACCAATCCGCATTACCAGCGAATCTACGGCGCGGATTTCATGGCTAAATGGCTCGAAAAATCGGCTTGTCCTGTCAACGATCAGTTGTGCAACGAGGCCATTTGGTTGGGTCAAACCAATCTTTTGGTTGAACGAAGCGAGATGGATCGCATTGCCAGCGGCATCGAAAAGGTCCGAAAACGATTCGCCTAAATCCGCGCAGTCACAGTGCGTTGAATTGTTTAGAATTTC
>CAYWNG010000310.1:0-7594 GCA_964458685.1 uncultured Pirellulaceae bacterium | reverse complement strand
CAACCGCTTTGGTCCGTTTTTTTCGGAGAGATGGTTGTTCCATAGAGAAAGTGGAGCTGGTCGGCGCATCCTCTTCTGCGATAACCATTCACAGGATCATTGATGCGCGACCAAACTCGAACTCGTAAGCGTTGGTTTCAGTTTCGACGGCTGAGCATTTTGTTGGCAATGACAGTCGTTACGTTTTGCGTCGCGATTCCCATGAATCGTGCCCGAGTTCAAAGACGTGTTGTAGAGTTGGTTCAATCCCGGGGAGGATTAGTCACTTTTGATTATGAATTGCGTGGTTTGAAAGAAGCCGATTGGCCTGCTTGGCTCAGACAATTACTTGGCGATGACTGCTTCCGGACTGCGATTAGCATTTCGTTCCTCGATGAAGCAGACAATACAAAGTTGATTGACTCTGATCTGCAAGAGATTTCCAAGCTTTACTCCCTCAAGCATCTCCATCTTCGAAATTGCCGCTCGCTCTCTGGCGTTGGCGTTGCGACTATTCAAAAACTGGACCAATTGCGAGTGCTCGATCTGAGCAACACCGAAACAACTGACGACTCGTTGCACGCATTAGTGCGGCTAACGGATTTGGAGAACCTTGATCTTGGCCGAACTCGGATTAGCGATCAGGGCGTGAGCGAGTTGAAGAAGTTGCCAAATCTGAAGTCGCTAGTGCTCAACAAGACCGAAGTTTCAGATGCCGGGCTGAGAGTCGTTTCCTCGATATCATCTTTGGAAACGCTTCTTTTAGCGGACACACCGAATATTTCAGGCCGCGGAATCTCCGAGTTGGCTAAGTTACAGGGCCTTAAATCCTTGGATTTGAATGATAACTCTCTTACGAGGCTGACTCCCGCTACCGATTTGGACATCGTTCAACTATCCGAACTGCGGAAACTAGAGTTTCTTGGACTCGGCGGTTCAAAGATCACCGACAACGGTTTGAATTCCCTCTGTTCGTTGACTCAACTTCGATCCGCGCAATTGAACGATACCCAGATTACGAACGACGGGCTGAGACAACTCTGTGAATTGGCCAACCTTAGTGCTCTACATATCTCGAACACGTTTGTTTCGGATCAAGGACTCAAGCATCTCGATAAACTGAACAAAGTCAGCTTCCTGATCTTGGGTGGTGATCTTATTGGCGATGATTCGCTCGACCATCTTGCCAAATTGAACAGCCTGAGGGTTTTGGTTTTGCGAGATACAAAAGTTACAGAAGCCGGATTGAGCAAATTAGCAACGATCTCGAGCTTAGAACAGCTAGCGCTCAGCGGAAATCAGATCGGCGATGCTGGCATGGAACGGCTATTGGCTCTGAAATCGCTAAGAAGATTGATTTTGGATAGAACGCAACTTTCGGATGCCGGCCTGGAACTGTTGATTCAGTTCGAGAGCATCAAGCACATCAACATACACAAATGCAATGTCACCGAAGACGGAGTCCAAAAGTTCAAGACGGCCCGGCTAGATGTGACTGTCGACCTGGATCCGATTCGTGAGTAAAGATGTTCCGTTTGGGTTATCCCGAAAGAAGCAAATCCCGTCGGAGACAGGAGCGACAGCTAAAAGTCACTCCCGTTTCCAAGGGGATTCTCTCGCTTTGGACAAGCTTGCTTTCTTCGATCGCTCTTGATTCAATCGCGAAGGTGGAGAACTGAGTTCAAGTGCCTTAGTTGTCTAAGTCCAGTCGCAATCGAATACACTTGGCTTATCACGTCAACTGGCAACTTTGAAGCTACTTTCTTCGGACATCATCCTGCTCCTGCTAAATCCACCGTGTGGCGACAGTGGCTACACAGTTACGCCTAACGACCGCTTCAGGATTTGCGCAGTTTGCGAAGCTCAAAGTCCCAATCGATGATTGTTGAGAAATCAATAGTGCTTGGACTTGAGAGTTCTCCCTCCCCTCCAGGCGTACGCTGGTTCAACCGGTTGATTACTATCAATGCGTCGCTAGGCGAAACGCGGTCATCGCCACTTACGTCGACGTAATTCGTAGTGTCGGGCTTGGTGGATGGATCGCGATAACGACTGTTTAGCAAGTCGATTATGAGCAACGCATCACTTGGTGTTATCAATCCGTCACGGTTGACATCGTTGGCTTGAACAGGGTTGTGTTGCAGCCGATCATTATGCAGGTTGATGACGACTCCGTTGCCAGAAATCTGGTGATAGACGTTCCCATTTGAGTCACTGAGCTTGGAGACTTTCCACGCACCATCGAAGACCACTTGGTCGAATGCATCGTGATAAATTTCTAGTGTTGAAAGCCCATCGGTGATCAACCGTGTGGCGTCGTGACTTAGCTTCAATCGATTAAGTCCGTTTCCGCGAATATCGATCGATTCTATGTTGCGGATGTGTTCAGACAATTGTTTGGTAAGGTCCAGGTGTTGGTTTGCGAGTAGCACAAGTTGGTCGGCTCCCGCTCCGCCATCCCCCGACAGCAATAGTTCTCCGCTTAACTCATTTGGGATCTCAATGGTCTCGTCGCTATCTTTACCTTCGTGAAAGTAGAAGCGATTGCCGAACACGGATACTGGGTATCGAGCGAGCACATCGGTTCCTTGGCTATACACCACCTCGCTTGTGGTAGTAGAGACTATTATCGTCTCGGAACCCGTGGGGTTGATCTCGATTGGTTCGCCGGTAGCACGGATCTGCAACATGTAATCTTCGACTTCACCGTCGTTCGCTAGACCGGTTGGAAGAAGCCCCTTTTGCGTGCTAACACGAAATCTCGCGGCCGCTGAACCGACTTTCGAGTTCGAAGGAACCTCGAAGGCAATCATGTTCGTTCCTGGTTTGACCTGGCGGTCTACAGCGATCTGCTCATTTGCATCATTCCAGTCTCCATCGCCATTGAAATCGATCCAGGCGGAAACGAAAGACTGAGCGCTTGCAGTTACTGCTACATTACTTGCGCTGAGACTGGGTAAAGAAAAAATGGTCGACGAGAATCGAACGCCATCTTCATCGACATTTGTGGCGTTGTCACCCGCGGAATTCGTCCCAGCCGGAGTGCCATCTAATTCGGCGTCGACTTTCGCACCGAGATACACGGAATTGCGAAGGATATGTCGGGCACCATCTTGTGCTCGCGTTACGGGATACTCACTTCCTGGGTTAGTTGCTGGTTTGAGTGCATCGCCAAAATCGACGCCCAAAACTTGGATCGAAACCGACTTCTTTACTGTGCGATAATTGACTGTGTCTGTTGGCGTGAAGGTCACTGTAAGCGTCGCAGGCCCAGGTGACAATTGCGTTCCTAACCCAGGCGAGTAAACCATCGTTCCAGGCACATCAGCAGTCGCATTTAGAATGTCATTACTTAGTCGATCAATGTTGAGCATCTCGGTTGGAGGAATCCAATCGACCTGCGGCGTCAATCGCGACGAACCATCGATGCCAGTGTCTTCGAGGTTGGAGTTCAAGAGTTGAAAGACGGGTTTTCCCGAGCTATCAAGCGAGATGAGCATAAGTACGTTGGGGCGCACAGCCAGTAAACGAAGCGCGGTGTTGGGGAACTGACGAATACCGTCTGCAGCGAAAGTTGCGCCTGTCCACTTTTGTACCTGGGATACATTAGCGATGTTTCGGATCGAGTATAAGTGGCCTTCGATCCAAGCAAAATCGATCGCCGAATTCCCAAGCGCTGTGTTTTTTAGCGTCATCGAATTGGCATCGAAAATAGCGCCTGAACCTAGCACGGCCAATTGTCCATCCGGCGAAATACGAACTGGCAACTGAATAGTCGGACTTCCATGTAGCGGCGTATCTCGATTTGTGCCTATCCCACCAAGAATTAGATTTGCATCCTTGCCGTTGGAGTTAATTTTTCGAGTTTGTAGGTCGCTGGGTGAGAACATGGAAAAGTAATAGATCGACTGATTCGTTTCATTCCAGATCATTCCCGAGCTTGGATACTGCCAATCTTTGCTGTCGACAAGCACTCCGCTGGCTGAGATTGAATGCAAGGTTGACCACGCACCAGAATCACTTTGGGCGATGACAAATGGTCCCGAAGTAACCATTGCCAGCGGGGCGGCCGGCAGTTGGTAAAACGGCTTTTCAACTACAGAAGGAGCGTTGAGATCAATCTGTCGTATCAAGCCATCCCGATAGCTGGTGTAAAGGACATTCGTGTTTGCCGCGTACGCTACGAACTCCGGCGCCCCCAGCAAACGAATTGATTGGCTATAGGTGCTAGTTTCCGGATCCCAGCGGAAAATGCTCTGGTGATTTTTGCTAAACAGAAGAACCGTTCCATCACTAGCGATAAATGAGCTGTCGGGTGTGAAGGCTAGGCCAACCGGATTTACAGTACTACCTGGCTGGGACACTTTAAGATCTGAGAGTGAGACCTTCACCACTGAATAACCGTGGCTTTCGCTGGGGGACTGCCGGAAAACCAAGGCACTTTTTTGGTTCACAAAAATCTCTTCGCCCGCGGTTGGAAGCTCCAAGGAGCCCGAGGGTAAGAAACCTGTTGTGTATGAAGTTAGTGTTTTGCCACTCAAAACTATGGGGATGGTTCCACCAACAAAGTCAATATCCGTAATACTCGAACCCAAACGTCCAGAGTGCAGAAGGTTTGATGTTGCGTAAATGTTCCCCGAGTCGTCAATAACATAACGTTCGTCGTCAAAAACCCAGGTCTTGCTACCGCCAGCAAAATCGCCGTGATAGGGACTGTCTCCCGTCGCTCCGAAGACACCTGTGTCGCTGTAATACTGGAACGTCAAATCCGATGGACTCAATCCCATAGTCCGACCATAAATAACGTTCTTGCTAGGTGCAATGCTGGAGCCATTGACCGCATTAATATAGGTGCTTGACGTGCTG
This sequence comes from uncultured Pirellulaceae bacterium, assembly GCA_964458685.1. Lineage (GTDB taxonomy): Bacteria > Planctomycetota > Planctomycetia > Pirellulales > Pirellulaceae > Aureliella. The sequence goes on along the minus strand of CAYWNG010000310.1, from coordinate 2,749 downwards.
ATTACGGTGTTCGTTTTTTTGTTGATGCTAACTAGATTGGAGTAGAGACCGACAGTGGAATTGATGAACAGCAGGTCGTTATCGGAGTGAATCGCACGAACATCATCCGACATGTTGATCAGGTGAACACGAGAACTACCGTCTTTACTGTATCGATAAACGGCTCTTTCGAACGCTGCATATATTCCATCATTATCAACATGGATGGCTGACGGCGTTGAAGATGCGTTGGCAAGCGAGACCGGTGCCAACCAATTTTCTTGCTCGATATCGTATCTTTCGACCGATGTGGCGTGAACGAAGTAACCGATTCCGCCTGACTCGACAGGGGACGCATCCATCAAGAATCGATTCTCAAGTTGCTCGATTCGTAAAGGATGTCTATGTTTCCGGGATAATCTTGGCATTTCTTGACCTTTACACGCCGCCCCACTAATTCACGCTACGATTGCGAACACTGGAACTTAGATTTCTATGGTCCGCTAGTATAATCGGATTGTGAAACCGAGAAAACTCGCAACTTTTGGAATCTGGCGACGGAGGCTACACCCAACTACCCCCTTACTTCTTGAACTCGACCGTTTGAGACAGTATTCTCGTAGCTATCGCTGCTTTTTCATTTTTTTCGGGGCACCCAAAGTGCGTTTACTTCGCTTAATTTGCTGCGTCATCCTTGCATTTCTCTTGGTGGCGTGTCCCTCTTTCGCGCAGGACACGAGTCAAGAACGGCAGGAAAAGCCGACGAGTGCTTCCACAAAGGATGTCGCCAAACAGGTCTGGGTTTGCGAGCTGAACTTAGAATCGGATTCTTCGACTAGACTTTTCACACTGCCCCAATTGTCCAGCGCTGGTTCGCTGTGTCTTTCGCCCGACCAAAAGCGATTCGCTTTCGATGGTTTGTACGAAGGCGAGACCCGTTTGGAAAAGACTCAGATCTTTATCTCGAATCTCGACGGAAGCGAATTACACGACCTTGGCCCAGGCGCTCTTCCATCATGGGCACCTGATTCCAAATTGTTGTCAGTCAGCCGATACTCGGCGGGCGGAGTTTGGCTAATGAATCTCGACGGCGAGTTCACACATTGTGTTGCTCAGAATGGATGGGGAGGCAGGTGGTCGCCCGTCGCAAAAGAACTTCTCTTTACAGGACGTGGTCCCAACGGCCAGGATTTCATTATTTACAACGTTGACGAAGACTCTTACCGAGAAGTTTTCGGTGCCAAAGGTCACCCCTATCAGCGGCTGGTGTTCAATTCGGAGTGGTCATCCAAGGCAGATCGCATCTTCTTCAAGGCGACTCGCAAAGACGGTTCATCAGAGATTAGCTCTGTTTCGGTCGCGGTACCGCAAGATATTCGAGTCCTCTTTCTGAGAAACAGCTACGCGAACATCGGCTTGCTGAGCGATGATGAGTTCATCGTGCCGTACGGAGCCAAGCAGTTTGGGACCGTGCAACTTCATCGAATCAAGACTTCGGGAGCCGCCCCAGTTTCAGATGACTCGGGAAAACACATAGCCGGTCAGTTCACAGATCGCAATTCCTTCGGATGTGCCATTTCCGCTGATCGCAAGAAAATCTACTACATTAGCGTTCCCAAGACTCCTTAGCCAAGTAACTCTACACTCTGCTCGAGGCCTCCTGTTGGTCCATCCACCGTCTGGCGAGCGGTGGCTACTGCCTCGAAGCAAATTCTTTTTTGAACTGCGCGAAAGTTTTCGTCCAGAGGTATCTAGTTAGATACCAAAGGAGATCGCCATGTCAGAAAATCAGTTCGTTAACACTTCAATCCCTGATCCCCCTGCAAAACACTCGAAGACGAGCCTTTTCTTTTCTTCTCTCGGTTCGCTTTCGTTCTTGATCTACTTCTTTGCTGTGCCGACGTTTAAGTCAATGCTCTACGACAATGCTGAGGTTGCTTCAGTCCCCGTGTTGGGGATCGTATTCTGGCTCTTGTACGCTGTTGCCTACCTGGTGATCACTGTTGCTGTGTTCGCAGTTGGATTTTCGATGTACTTCGCCGCATTTGTAACGGCCATTGTGCAAAAATCACACTGGTCGCTCCTTGTGGTAGTGTTCCTCGCTGGAGTGGTACTGTTCCTGTTTGGGATTCCGCAATTTATCGCTGCATCAGAGTTTTGGAAGGGCTACTGACTACTCGAGTTACTTGTCTTTCTGTTTTTCGACAAAGCCGAGTTCATCATCCCATACGAGAATCAGCTTCCCTGCGGTCTCGCGGACGCTGTTCCATTCCTGCTCGCGATACTCTTTAGGCAGCATCGAAATTGCTTGCTCCCGGATTGCATCGATTGCTTCCGGTCGACTGTATTCCTTGTCCAAAAGTTGTACCTTTTGACTTTCACAAAGTACTTCGGCCGCTTGGATGGGATTGAGAGTTGGCTTCAGTGGACGTTTTCGCAGTACGCAACTCAGCTTGACAAATTCGAGATGACTCTCGGCCATTTCGGGCAGTCCACTGAATCCCATCGACCGATGATACCTGAACGGAATGTCTCCGACCAACACAATTGGATTGAGCGGCCACTCCTTTTCGACTTCCGTTCCATAGACTGATGCTGAGAAATTTCTTGGTACAGGAAATTTGGCGGTAGGATCAACAGGTTCAAAAAGCACACGCAGAATAGTGAAAACGTGGTCATCTTCTCCGCTTGATCTCTGGTCACCTTCACGAAGCATCTTGAGGTGTTCCGCGATCGCTGAAACTGCCTTTTGTTTCCCTAAGCGATGAAG
>CAYWNG010000309.1:0-7666 GCA_964458685.1 uncultured Pirellulaceae bacterium | reverse complement strand
ATTCTTTACAAGGAAGATATCGAGCGTGCCCTGCGTACCAAGGGCCTTTCTGGGATTCAGTTATTGGACCTGCGTGATTTTCCTGGCCAGCGGACGGCGACCGTTGGGCTGTTGGATGCGTTTTGGGATTCCAAGGGATTGATCACACCGGACGAGTTTCGTCGCTTTTGTTCCCCCATCGTTCCGTTGGCTCGAATCAAAAAGCTCACGTGGACGAACCAGGAAACTTTCAACGCCAAAATTGAAGTCGCAAACTTTGGTTCGACACCGCTGTCTGGTCAACGATTGCGATGGCGAATCACAAACTACTCAGGCAATCAACTTGCAGAAGGCACCACGGCACCGCTCGATCTGCCACTGGGGAATGCGATCCAAGTTGCTGAAGTGAACGCGCCGCTTCAGGGTATTTCTCAAGCCTCTCAATTGCGTTTCGAGGTAGCCATTGAGGGTACGCCGTACGTCAACGATTGGAGTTTTTGGGTCTATCCTGCAAGCACCGAAGCGGGCAACACACGTGGCTTGAACGACGTCGTCGTGATCCGCGCGTTCGGCAAGCCCATGTTTGACGCGTTGGCATCGGGAAAGCGAGTTTTGTTCTTGCCAAAGCGAGAGGAGATCCGCAAACCGTTGGACGGACGCTTTATTCCAGTGTTTTGGAGTCCGGTACACTTCCCTAACCAGCCGGGCTCACTGGGAACTTTGATCCAGAATGACCATCCAGTGTTCGCGGACTTTCCAACGGCAACGCATACGGATTGGCAGTGGTGGGAGTTGCTAGCCAATTCGACTTCGGTGGATCTGAGCTCTATACATCAGCAGATCGATGCCGAAGCTGCATTTCCCATCATGCAATTCATCGACAAGTTCAATCGCAACGCTCTGCCATCCATTCTCTGGGAGTGTAAGGTTGGTTCTGGGTCACTGATGGTGTGTACCTTGGACATCGAAAGCAACCCGGAAGAGCGGCTAGTGGCAAGACAATTGAAGACATCGATCCTGGGTTACATGAGCAGTGATCGATTCACTCCATCAGCTCGCCTATCGCCGCAGCAGTTGGTGGAACTATTTAGCCCACGGCCTTACCAAGTGCGACTTTCCAAAGGCACAAGTCATCCGGATTACCCGTTGTCCAACGCGAGCGATCAAGACCCTCAAACCATTTGGCACTCGGACTGGCAACAGGCTGAGAATCAATTCCCGTACCATATCGTCATCGAACTGAATTCCGCGATGAAGGTCAATGGCATCGCCATTCAACAACGGACGGACAATCCGAACGGAATGATCGCCGCTTACAAGATTTCAGCGAGCGAAGACGGTCAGTCATGGAAGACAATTCACGAAGCCGTTGATCCTTCGGGCAAAATTTTGTTCAAGAGCCCAGTGGTTGCAAAAGCCATTCGATTCGAAGCCTTGTCATCCAGCAATGGAACAAGTAACTGTGCCGCCGCCGAAATTGCGCCAGTTCTTGATGCTGGAGTAACAGAGGTCGATGAGCTGGGATTGGTCGAAGGCTTTAACGCTCCTGCAAAATGAGACACTCCCGATCGGCCACAAGCTACTCCGCATTCAAAGCCAGGGATTCGCATATCCACTCGATCGACAACTCGATTGACCATCCACCGTGCAACTTGTTAGAACTGTCAAATGCATAAGTTGAAGATCCAGCATTTCACTTGGGAGTGCTGGGCCTTCAACTTTGGCCGAGCGATGTCCTAGGATCGATGAATCGAGAATGCAATGGTCCCTGGAAATCCAGAATCGACTCCTAAGCCGAGTTCTCTCAGTCGAGTAAGCAGCTCGTCAAGCGAAAGTGATTCACCGTGACTCATGCTCGATTCAGTCTCCTTCAGGATCGCGTCGATGAAGTCTCCTGGCAAACCGGAAAGCTCGAAATATTGCCTTAAGCTCTCCATCATCTCGGCACTGTCATTCGAAAAGACCATGGAAATCGCCAATGGACTTATACCAAGCTCGATCAACCTTGCCTCGATCTGTTCAATCGTTAGCGGCTGGCCCGCTGCGTAGGCAGCCATTACCTCGCTGCTAATTGTGGATATGATTTCGCTGCCAACTCCAGCTTCACCCAATATCTCAGTTAGGTAGCTTATCATGCGATCCGCTTCCGACGGAAATACGATTGAGCCATCCAGGTCGAATTGGTCGAGAGTATTCATCAACAGGTCGACCGTAATCGGCGTACTGGACTCATAAGCCGCTCGCAGGTCATTGGTGATCGCAATGATCTCTTCTTCATTGACTCCAGCCGTCCGCAGTTGCTCTACGATACTGCTGAACTGGACGTCCATTCTCTCAGGCAGCGCAGCATCGACGTCAATGTTCAGCTCAGCCAAACGAGCCGCGACACTATCAATGACACTCTGAAGGCTCGAACCATCATTACTAAGGACCTCTTGAATTATGTCGGTGCTGAATTCGCTTTTCACACCGATCACTTCAAGTCTGCTTTTGAGCGTATCGGCGAACGCCATCAATTGCTCCGCGTCCATGAACGGAGCCCCCAACCCCATTCGGCTTTCTGAAACATACTTTGCGATCTCTGCTTCGTTGATCAACTCTTCATCACTCATAGCAAGGTCATTTGTCAACTGACCGTTCAACATGCGATCGCCGATTTCGGGATGCCCACCGGCTCGGAGTACTGCCAGCAAATGCTGAGCTGTTGCTAGTTCCATCGAATTGGGGAGAGTCTGAGTCGCAATTGCTTGTTCGATTCGTTGGATGCGACGCCCAGAGTCGACGCCACTTGTTTTTTCTTCGATTCCCAATACTCTCGATCGGTTAAGGAAGTTGATTACCAAAAGTGCATCGCTCGGAGTTAGAGATCCGTCAGCGTTCACATCGACGGCGGCATTTACCTGAGTATTCTCGCCCCTAGAATTGAGTGCGTTAATCACGACGAGAGCATCGATCGGCGAAACGAAGCCACCTGAGTTAGTGTCTTCGGGCATAACAAAATTATGATCGAACAAATCTGCCGCCATCAAAGAACGCGACTCCAAGGACTCGCAACCGAGGTGACGTGCGCTAGGATGAGATCCGAGTAAGGTGCTGTGCGCAGAAGACTTTCGAGATTTGGAAGCGATTCGCATATTGTAATTCCTTTGAACGAAGCGGTTTACGAGGAAAAATCATTGGAAAAAGGGCGTTCTGAGGATGAGAACAGATGTTGGTACGCAGCATCAACGATCCTGGCACCATGGCTGGATTCATTCAGAACGCGAAAAACGGAGCATTCTGATCAGAGGGCTCTTTACGGACGTGTGATTTGCGGAAGTCGGGTTGGGGTGTTCGAATTGGCGATTTGAACAGCAATCAATTTGTCTTCGACTTTGACTTCGAGCAGCGAGAAATCTACACCGGGTTCAAACGGTTCGGCGTCCGTCAGACTCTGGTAATGTGTTTCGTTACTGGCGACTACGTAGTAGGTACCGGCGACGCGATTGTAGGTGAACGTACGGAATCGGGGCTGCACAAAGCTCTCCAAGGCCATGGCTTCCGTTTTCGTTTTTGGTGGAGCCTTAATCTGCTCTTCTGTGAGTATCCAGACGCGGATTTGAGAGTTTGCGTTGACGGTGTTTACATTTCTAACCTGAATTCCACCTGGAGCGGGTGGCGGATTAGGAGTCACCTCAATACAGCCGGTTAAGGTGACGCAGAGCAGTACAAGTGTAGCCATAAACTGAGAACGGTTCATATCTTCTTCCCTTCGAAAACGCGTTTTGGATTGGACGATACACACGCCCGTAACAACAACGCCGGATAACAAAATAAGAATCAAAATTTGGAAACAACCTCTTGATTGTTCCTGGTACAGAGAGCTGCGACGATCTCGAGAGACATCGACTCGCTTAGGAAATGCACAGAGCCATCAGCGAAGACTGCGTTGGCACCGCCCGGATGCAAACTGGCGATCTCATCCAAACTGCCGCGACGATTGTTAATGGGACCTTCATCGTGCCCTAGGCAATGTGCGCCGCAGGACCAGAAGCCATAGTTATCTTCACCAACAGCGATGGCCTCGGCGATCACAATGGTGTTGCTTGTTCCGTCGATGACTGAAGCGAGGGCAACTGGCCTCTCGCTGCGATCGAGCGGAAAGAGAATGCCATTGCGACCAACGTCTAGTGCTGCCTTATAGGTTGAGCCGCTGATTCCTGCGTAATCGGTGGAACCCGCGTAACCTTTCCAGGAGCTTGGACACTTAAAGATGGTCAAATTCTGTCGAGTCCATGAAGCGTTCGTCGGAGCGTCCCATGCCGACTTGAAGTCGATCCGTTGGCACAGGTCCTCGAGCTCTAAATAGGGCAGGACCCGAGAGGACCACGAGTGCAACGTGTCTGCCTCAGCTCCAGCCGGGAACGATCTGAAAGTGGATTCAAATTGTTGTAATGCCAAGCCCTGCTGTTTCAGGTTATTGCTGCAGGCGATCCTTCTGGACGCTTGGCGTACCTGTTGGACCGCTGGTAGCAGTAACCCCATTAGGACCCCTAAGATCGAAATCAGCACCAACAACTCGACTAATGTGAAAGCTGTGCGATGATTGTTTGAATGGCGTAACATGGCTTGTCTCCGACTTAAACTACACTCGTATTCGCGTAGTCTGCCTATCGAGCCCTTCACGGATTTGAGATAATTCATGGAGTCGCCAGTCATTGAGGCCACCTAAGACCTAATTAGGGCTCCCCAAGTGCATACCCGCGGCCATACTCAAGTGCACACACGCGTTCGAGGCAAGTCGCAGTGGCCAGCTTGATGGGAATAGCAGTTCCGTTTGCTAAACTAAGGAGACGCTGATGGCGGATTCAGAACGCAACGAAGATCTAGTTGAAGAATCGGTGACAGAGCTTCTACAGTGCTTGCCTGAGCGTCAGAATGACCTCTATCAACTGGTCTATGAAAATCTGAAGTCTCTAGCGCGGAAACGACTCTGCGAAAAAAGCGACAATTGGTTGCAAGCCTCGTCGTTAGTCAACGAGGCGTATCTACGGCTCGTGCGACAGGAGTGCCAGTGGCGCGACCGCCGCCATTTCTTCGGAGTTGCGGGAGAGGCGATGCGACGAATTTTGGTCGATGCCGCACGACGTAGAAATCAAGAAAAACGCGGTGGGAAAATGACGCGACAACCACTCTCCGGAATTTCTCTGGCTGAACCCGAGTGGGATGTAGATTTGCTGGACTTGAATGACGCCCTGACCGAGCTCGAGCGCCAGTCGACCGAACATGCTGAAATTATCAAACTCCACTTTTTCTCTGGATTGACCTTTCTGGAATGTGCCGATTTGCTGGGAATCAGTCTCTCATCTGTGGAACGACGTTGGCGATTCGCGAGGGCTTGGTTGCATTCGAAAATTGCTGAAAAATCCTGAAGGGTATCCCAGTCAATCTACGCGTATAGTAGCTAGCGGACTGGACGCAGCATACGCAACAACCAACCTTGCCGATTGGCGCTGAAACCTATGGCAGCAAACAACGCTGAACCCAACATTCAATCGCTGGAGCAGATCTTTCAGTTGATCACAGAAGCTCCCAAGTCTCGCCAAGAAAGCTTGCTTGAAGAGTTATGCCCTGATCCGCAGTTTCGGGGGCTCGTACAGAACTTACTCAAGGCAGATTCTTCCGACGGGCTCATGATCGACAAAGATCTTTTCTCGGCTCCAGTCGAGATAGACCTCGGCGAAAAGATCGGCCCATACAAGTTGCTTCAGAAGATTGGCGAAGGCGGAATGGGCGTCGTCTACATGGCGGAGCAATCGGCCCCAGTACGACGCATGGTGGCGATCAAGATCATCAAACCGGGAGCTGACTCCAAGCAGGTACTGGCTCGATTCAATGCCGAGCGGCAGGCGCTGTCGATGATGGAGCACCCTAACATCGCGAAGGTGTTTGAGGCTGGTGCGACCGAATCGGGACGACCATACTTCGTGATGGAATTGGTCAAGGGACGTTCGATCACCCAGTACTGCCAAGAACAACAGCTTTCGATTCGCGAGAAGCTGGAACTGCTCGTGACCGTTTGTCTCGCCATACAACATGCTCATCAAAAAGGGATTATTCATCGCGACTTGAAGCCCTCCAATGTACTGGTGGCTGAATACGATGGGCGACCTGTTGCCAAGGTGATCGATTTCGGAGTGGCGAAAGCCATTGAAAACCCGTTGACCGAAATCACGATGTTCACAGCGTTTGGGCAACTCGTTGGAACGCTAGAGTACATGAGTCCCGAACAATCTCGCATGAATCAGTTGGATGTGGATGTGAGATCGGATGTCTACAGTCTAGGAGTTCTCACTTACGAACTCATTACGGGAAGTACTCCAATTGCTAAAGAGCACTTACGAACAGCCGCGTGGGATGAAATGCTGCGAATCATTCGTGAGGAAGATCCGCCGCTACCAAGTACGAGACTGTCAGATTTGGAATGGGATAGCAACGCGGCTTCCAAACGTTCTTCGGAAGGAAAGAGTTCTCAAGCGGAGCGATTGAGGCTGTCCAAGCTTGTACGAGGAGAACTGGATTGGATCGTCATGAAATCGCTCGAGAAAGATCGAGCGCGTCGCTATGCATCTCCAGGAGAAATGGCGAACGACATTCATTGCTTTCTGACTGGAGATATGGTTTCCGCATGCCCGCCATCGATGTTGTACCGACTTCGAAAGACGTTCAAGCGACACAAGTTGGCGGCTGTGACTACAGGGCTGGTTGCGCTCTCGCTGATTCTAGGACTGGCCGGAACGACTTGGCAGGCGTGGCGAGCGACAAAGGCGGAACGAATCGCCAGCGCAGAACGTGACCTGGCCAAGGAACAAGCTGAAAAGGCCACGGAGGCGGAACGAGCGGCTCAACTCGAAGCCGAAAAGTTCCGAAACTTCGACGAGTTCGTCCGAGTGAATTTGTTTGGCTTCCAAAACGGTTTGCCCATAGGGACGCTAAAGAAGACCGCCGATCCCAATATCACACTCAGGGAACTATTGGATCGAGCCCGAGAACGACTATCGAATGACAATAGCCAAAATGAAAAGCGGACGACACACCATCTCTATTTGAAGCTCTGGCTCAGCCGGTCGAACTGGAACATCGGTCGCTTTGCCGAAGCGACCAGCCTGCAGGAGGAGTTAGTTGATGAACTGAAAAAGAGTATCGGTGATCAGCATGAATTTACTCTGCAGCATGTCGTCGAATTGGCTCAAATTTACGGCCAACAAAGACGCTGGTGGGACGCGCTTGAGATGTACGAGGAGGCTTTCCAGGGCAGACGACGTTTGTTTGGAGAGCAACACCCGGAGACACGGAATTCTCTCAACAATGTGGCCAACGCATTCAGGCTTCTGGGACTGTACGAGCAGTCTGCGGAGCGTTTTCGGCAACTCCTGGAACTTGGGCAGCGATCGAAAGATGATCCGCTGACTGCTAAGTGTCAAGCGCAGTTGGGACACTTACTCGACCGGCTTGGCCAGACAGACGAAGCGGAGCAGTTGGTCCGGCAATCAATCGCATCGTTTCGCCAACAACGGGACAACGTGAGCGTGTATAACGCAATGTGCGAGTTTGGGCTTGGTCGTCTGCGACTGGGGTCATTCAGTGAAGCCAAACAGGCTCTGGCCGAAGCCCGTGAACTTAGCAAAGAACTTACGGAGGTTGAAAA
>CAYWNG010000308.1:0-7672 GCA_964458685.1 uncultured Pirellulaceae bacterium | reverse complement strand
CAAAGCAACCGGAGCCTAACGGCTGGCGGCTAGTTTTCCTAAGCGGGACGCTCTCCGTTGGGTGTGGTTGAGGAACGAAACCCACCCAGCCCGCTGGATTTCCGTAGCTGGACCGGCCACGGTTCAGAGGCTCTTTACCTGTCGACTGGGAGGGACCACAAGCCTCCCCATCTCGCTTAATCTTCGCCAATTCAAAAGCGTTCTCTTGCAAGCAATACTGAACCCTGGCGGGCTCAACTAAGGAATGAGCTGAACACTGGCTGGCTCAGCTACCAAGGGCGAATTGACGGCTTTCCACATTTCTGGAAGAACCGCTTGTCTTTGGTGTCAGAATAACCGGCCAGCGGTGTAAGACCATTTGTTGTAAAGGTTTTATGGCCTGCTTAAAATACCCCTCCAGCATTCATGTCATCTGCCCCGCCGGTATAGATTTGGTTCCAATTTAAGTGTGAGAGTATTATGCGCCGCCGACTTTTTTCACCCGAACGACTTGAGAAGCGAAACCTTCTGGCAGCTTACATCAACGAGATCTTGGTGGAGCGTCTATTTGGGGACGACAGCAAGGAGCAGTACATCGAGCTTCGAGGCGATCCCGGTGCGACTTTGCCGTCGGGTAGCTATCTGGTTGCGGTCAACAGCGCGGATACTTTTGGGAACGCTGAAGGCAAGATCAACAACATATTCGACCTCTCCAATCTGGCCTTCGGCAGTAATGGAATGTTGGTCTTGCTGCAATCAGGTAGTCCGCTAAGCGTTAGTCCTTTCGCGAATGTGCTTCAAAGTAGCTCGCCTGGCTTTGGCGGATTGCCGGGCGGGATTTACTCGGACACCAACCCTTCATTCGACCACTTGACGATGTGGCAAACGACCTTCTTTCTGATTCAGACTTCGACCAAGCCGCAACTGGGCGATGACATCGATACCGATAGCGATGGCTTTATTGATGCGAGCGGCATCGCCGCCAGTTGGGATATCATGGATTCGGTAACCATGATGAACAGTTTGGGTGACGGTCATGCTTACGGTAAGATCGCCTTTGTTTCGACCAACAAAGTCCACTTTCCAGTCGTGACATCTGTTCCAGGCACCGTCATTGTGCGACCAGATGGTTACGGTTACGCAGGGCGAATTGGTAATTCGACGGGTTGGGAGGCCAGCGATTGGGTGGGCAGTGAAGTAGAAGATGCCACGGGCGATGAGTATGGCTTCCGATTTGTTAGTGGTGTCTTTGGATTCCCCATGCCAATCCACATGAATGGTGTAGCTCTAGATCACGTCGGAAGCGAAAACTTCACTGCCGCCGCTCGATATCAGATTTTTAGGGACACGAATGAAAATGGAGTATGGGATAGCGGCGAACAGCCTGCCTCTGGAATTAAGTTGAATGCGGAGCAAGATGGCAATTCAACAAGAAACCTAATTGAGACCATCATTGAACCTGATAACTTCGCACAGAATCGCGAACTGGATAACTTAACACTGGGAGTGACTTTATCCACAGCGAGATCTGATAACACAATCGTTGGCTTTCCAGTCCAATCGGTGATAGATTCCAATCGTTCGACAGGCGCTGCAGTATTTGCATCTAGCGGCATCCCCTGGTTTAGCTCAGGAGGGCGCTTGCGTGCCGACTTTTACAATCCCGCGCAGAGTGTGTCGGTAGACTTTATTGGCGACAACACGTTTTCGCCGGTCTATGGCCGTTTAGAAGCCTATGACTCCACTGGTAAGTCAATCCAGATGCAGCGAACTACATCGCTCACTCAAGGCCAAGTTCAGCGACTGACTGTTTCCTTCTCAACGGATCGGATCGCTTATGTCGTTGCCTACTCCGACAATGACTTTCAAGGATCGTCGCCCTTTGGTCGCGTGGATCGGTTCGCCTTCTCTGTTCCTGAGCCCACGGCAACCACTGACGCCAACGGAGTTGCCACGTTCAATTACTTGAACCCAGGCTCCTACCGTGTTCGCGGTGATGTTGCTTCAGCGGGTGATTACTTGCTGAATCTACCATCCTTCGGTGTTTCCAATCGCGAGAACGTTACCGCTCAAGTTCCTGCCGTTGTGAACGCAGCTCCAGTCTTTGAAACAGCGACACTTAGCATTACCGAAAATGCGACGGCGGGTAATTCTCCTGGAACAATTCGCGCCACCGATCGCGCAGGTCAAAGTGTCACTTACAGCTTAGTAGGCACTTCAGCGGAGTTCTCGATCAACGCTACGACCGGAGTGCTACAGCTCAAGTCGGGAGTGAATCTCAATTTCGAAAACAAGAGCAGCTACACGATTCGAGTTCGCGCTACAGATAATGCGCCAAAGCCGCTGTCGACGGAAGCAAACTTCGTGATCAACGTCACTGATGCTAATGAGGCTCCTACATTAACCGACAAACAGTTCACGATTGCAGAAAACCCCAGCGAAAACTCCACAATTGGCACGATCACCGGAACCGATAATGATTCAGGCGTGAACGGGCAACTTAGTTACCGTATCGTCTCGCAGCCCATTGATGCTCCTTTAGCTATCGATCCGCAAACTGGACAATTGAGTGTCGCGAACGCTTCGTTTTTCGACTTCGACACACGTACAAGAATAATCGCCACAGTTGAGGCCTACGATGGTGGAACTCCATCGCTCACCAAACGAGCAATCGTTACCGTCAACTTGACCAATGTCAACGAAGCACACACGATTGTTACTGACGAACTAACGATCGGTGAGCTTGCGCTAGCTGGGACCTCGCTTGGAAACATCCAAGTGACAGATCCTGATGCCAATCAGACCTATACCTACACATGGGCCGACGGCTTTATAAGTCAAGAGTTTGCCATTGATCCGAATACTGGGGCCATTTCGTTGAGAGCGGGAGCAGTGCTTAGCTTCGCGAGTCAACCTCTCCACACAGTGCAGGTGACTGTCATTGATCGTTCGCTTTCTTCGCTTTCGACAACGAAGGATGTGTCTATTCGCATTTTAGATGAGAACAACGCGCCTAGCGTTAACGATGCAACGCTGTCTGTCAATGAAAACTCTGGTGCTGACATCGAGGTTGGAACGATTACGGCTTCGGATGTTGATCTGGGACAAACGTTTACGTTCCGTTTGCTTGGCGGAGGCAACCTGTTTTCCATCGACGAGAATTCGGGCATGGTTCGAACTAAGGCGGGAGCGAATTTCAATTTCGAACTCCAGCCGACTCAACAGATCATCGTTCAGGCCATCGACTCGGGTACTCCCGCAAAGTCGGCTACACGCACGTTGACAGTGAGCGTCAAAAATGTGAATGAGCCGCCCGTAATCAACAACGCAAGCTTCAATTTAGCCGAAGCGACTGCCAGCGGAGTGTCTGTTGGAAAGGTGACCTTTGGCGATCCCGATTCCGGCGACTCGGCAACGATTCAACTGCTGGAAGGACCTAGCTCAAGTTTGTTTACGATCGAGCCCACCACAGGAGTAATACGAGTCGCTCCGGGGGCAACGTTCGATTTTGAGACTGTGACCAGCTACACGCTTTCGGTACAAGCGACCGATGGCGTCAATTCTCCAGTCACTGGTTCTGTTGACATCAAAATCACCAATAGCAACGACGCACCAGTTTCTAGTGGTGATTTAGGAACAGTTGAAGTGCTTGCAGGTTACTCGCTTAGATACGTGGTTCCACTAATCGCGGCGAGCGATCCTGATTCTGGGCAATCTATCAGCTACAGCATTACCGCGGCGGGAGGTGGCAGTTTGCCGTCATGGCTAACCTACAATTCGACAACTCGAACACTCAGCGGCACTCCCTGGAATCCACAATCGGGAACGCTTAGTTTGAATGTTGTTGCTACGGATAGTGGATCTCCAAGTCTCTCAACCAGCATCCCTTTGCAGGTTAAAATCAACTTCAATCAAACTCCATGGAGGAATAATGCGATCGCATTAGATGTTTCAGCAAACGGGATTGTTACTCCAAGCGATGCATTGCAGATTATTGATCGTCTGAATTTGACCGGCAGCTTTGCTATTGCAGTGGACAGTACCAGCCGCCCTTCGTTCTTGGATGTCAACGGCGACAATCGCGTCTCCGCGAGCGATGCTTTGGCGATCATCAACCACTTGAACTCTCGCAGTAGTGGTGAAGGTGAATCAAGTAGCGAATTGCTAACCAGTAGTTCGTTGAGCCCTCAAAGCTCACTTCACGCGATGGCCGTTGATTCGGCGCTGATGGATATCGTCGAGTTCCAGCAGAAGCGAATTCGTCGAGCGTGACGTATTACCCGCAAATCGTCGCCCTCAAGTCGCTGCCGTGAAGTCGTCGCCGTGAAGTTTTAGCCATGGAGAATAGGTCCCTGTACGCCCTTAGTCTCTGCGATCGCGGATTGATGTGTCGCCGACGTCAAGTCGGTTACGCCCGAGGACACATTGATCCGCATCGCTTGAGTCTACCGGCCAAGCTCAAGTCGTCTAGCACGATAAGATTATCTGCAAACGGGGACTGCTGAGCGGAGAGTTGAATTACTCGTTACCGCTACGTTTAACGAACTCGTCCGCGAAGACCTTGTCGGCTTGAACATTCGCAGGATCAGCTAGCTTCATCTCAACGAACTGATCTGAAAGAGTCTTCCAGCGTTCAAGAGTCATCGAGCCCAGCTTACTTTCAGGCATTCCCTGCGGCAGGCAAAGCGGCTTAATGGCTTGAGCGCCAAATTCTAGAGCTTCGGCAGTCATGCCTTGAGGATTCAATTTCAAAATCAACTCGTTGGTCGCCTTGGGGTCTTGTAAGTACTTTTGCCAACCTTCGCGACAGGCAATTACCATGCGACCAACCAAGTCCTGATTCTTATCGACATAGCCTCGTGTGGCGATCAAACAGGAAACGTAGGGATTGAATCCGATCTCCGAGACCATCAGCGATCGCGTCTCTGCGCCTTCTTGCTTGGCCACCAGCGGTTCGCTAAACGAGTAGCCCTGTGTGATCACTTTCTTATCGGCGATGAAGTTTGCTAGTTTGCCGTCGTAAGGAACAATTCGAACATCCTTCAGCAAACCTTTGTGCTCCATGTAGGTTCGAAACGGTTGACCAGCTCCCGCCAGCAACGTGTATCCCGACAACTGATTCAAATTGGTGATGGGCGAATCGGCGTGTACCATGATGCAGCGCGGGGAATCTTGGATGGGTGCCATCAGGGCAATGATGTCTGCCTTTTGCTCGCGGAACAGCATCACATCGTCGCCGTTGCCGATCGCAAAATTGACACGGCCTGTCAACAGTTCTTGCGCTACGGGTGCCGCGGGTCCGCCAGGACGGATCTCGACATCCAAACCATACTTCTCGAAAATGCCATGCACTTTGGCTGCGTAAAAGCCTCCATGCTCAGCCTCGGGAAACCAATTTAGCATCAGCGAGACGCTTTGCATCTCTTTGCCATCAGCGTTCTTCTTGGCAACGGGCTTGGCCGAATCGCAACCAATTTGCGAAAGCGACAGTGCGGTAGCTAGAGCCAAAAAACAGATCAGGGTGCTATTGCGATATTTCATAGTGGGGATGTA
Organism: uncultured Pirellulaceae bacterium; assembly: GCA_964458685.1. Taxonomy (GTDB): domain Bacteria; phylum Planctomycetota; class Planctomycetia; order Pirellulales; family Pirellulaceae; genus Aureliella. The sequence continues at coordinate 2,140 of CAYWNG010000308.1, read as the reverse complement.
CTGAGAGTGATGTCGTCCGAGTTGCGTAGGTAACAGCATAATCTCAAAGCGGGACTTTGCCTTGCCGCATGAGGTGCTTATCCAATACTAGCGCGAAAGCAAGCGAGGGCGTCGACGGTCGCGGCAACTTCATGGACTCGAATCACTTGGATGCCTTTAAACGCCATCGCGAGGCTGATGCCCAGTGTACCAGCATCGCGATTGCGTTGCTTGTCGCCGATTAACTTTCCGACAAATCCCTTTCGCGAATGACCAATCAAAATGGGGCGACCTAGTTCCAAAAATCGTTCTGCAGATTGTAGTAGCGAAAGGTTGTGCTCGTGCGTTTTGCCAAATCCAATACCAGGGTCGAGACAGATTCTTGTTGGTGAAACACCGGCCGACAATAGAGCTTGATCGCGGTGCTGCAAGTATTGAAAGATATCTTCAACGACGTCGCCATAGCTTGGGTTGTCTTGCATTGTCTGTGGCGTGCCTTGCATATGCATGGCACAAACTCCCACTTCCGATTCTTGGACAAGCTCGGGCATGGCAGGATCTCCGGTCAGCCCGGTAACATCGTTGACGATTTCGGCACCCAGTTCGATCGCAGCGCGAGCCACAGTGGCTTTAGATGTGTCGATCGAGATTGGAATGCTCACGCGTTCCATCAATCGCTCGATCACAGGCACGATTCTCTGAAGCTCGTCGTCAGCATCTACAGGCATGCTGTACGGTCGCGTGCTTTCGCCGCCGATATCCAGGATGTCGGCTCCCGCGTCTTCCAATCGCAAGGCATGATCGATGGCTAACGTTGGAGAGAAGAAGCGTCCTCCATCAGAAAAGCTATCCGGCGTTACGTTGACGATCCCCATCACCGCTGGGCCTCGATCAAAGGCGAGTTGGCGAGTGCGCAGTTGCCAGACTTTTGCGGCTTGAATGTCTGTGCAGTTCATGAAGACTTTTGTATCACTAGGCTGAGGTTTGTCGCAGGCCAGAGTTTCTCTGGCGAAGAGTTTCGCGAACTCAACCCATTGTACACTCTGGGCAAGTGTTCTGGCTTTTAACGAGGGTCCAGGAACTGACTATGCTTCGGGCTCGCTGGTGGCAGTTGGGCCGTTCTTCTTTTCCGCAGCGGCTTCGCGCTTCGCCAAATACCACTCGATAGCAATCGGCACTAGCGATACCACAATGATTCCGATAATCACCCAATGGAAATAGGTTTTGACAAACGGCATATTTCCGAACAGATAGCCAGCCCACAGAAAACTGAAAACCCAACAGATTGCACCGGTGACGTTGTAGGCCCAGAACTTTCCATAGTTCATCTTTCCAATTCCAGCGACAAACGGCGCGAAGGTTCTAACGATCGGTACAAACCTCGCTAGAAAAATCGCTTTGCCACCGTACTTCTCGTAGAATTTTTGAGCTCGCAAAAGGTGCTTTTTGTTCAAGAGCCAAGAGGTCTCGCTTTTGAAGACTTTAGGACCAATCGCTCGGCCGGCTGCGTAGTTGACTGCATCGCCGAAAATGGCAGCAGCCAATAAGATTACGAGCATCAAAGGAAAGCTCAGTCCGCTTTCAGGAATTGCGATCAAGGCACCCACAGCAAAAAGCAACGAGTCGCCCGGTAAGAACGGCGTTATGATCAAGCCTGTTTCGGCAAAGATGATTAGGGCTAGAAGACCATACAGCCAGCCACCCATCGTCGCAGACAATTCGGCCAAATGACGATCCATGTGGCGAATCAGATCGATAACGTAAAGAACTGTCTCTTTCATGCAAAGCGACTCAGCTTATCTAGAAAAGTTCAAAACAATATTCAAGGAGCTTTGGAAACTTCTACCGCTTGGCAGCGGTAGCTACACCGCTTGGAGCGGTAGCTACCGTCGCCAGACGGTAGATTGGCCGGAATCGCGTTAGCGTGCGGTTTCCTTTTCCATCCGATATGTTTGCGGGTTGAGTTGAAGACGCTTTCGGTTATTGCCCCTTTCAACAAACCGAAGCCTAACGGCATTTCGGCTGGTCTGACCCGCACCAGTCGGTTTTCCCAAGAAATCGCCCTTCCCACAACTTCAAAACAGGGCTCAACGGCCAATTCATCGACAAAATCGGTATTCCTGGCAAATTCAGCAGGTGCTTTTTCCGTCAACTTGCGTGG
>CAYWNG010000307.1:0-7724 GCA_964458685.1 uncultured Pirellulaceae bacterium | reverse complement strand
CAGCAATTGAACAGTCGAAAATCGCTCAAACTGTCATAACACCCAGCGATCATCTGATCGATATGCAATAGTTCTTCGACGACATCGTGAGCATACTCTCCGATGACTTCATTTCGGTCGGATTGCGTTGATGACAACAGTGCGCGACAAATCCGTTCCACACCGCTTAGCGAGTGAGCGATCCCTGTGCTGTGCAATGGGTCGATAAAGCCGATTGTAAACGGCAAGGCTGCCCAATTTGTACCGCTGGCAGGAATCGTCAATCGCTGTAACCGAGGCGATCCGAAAACGCGGCCAGGCATTGGTGCGATCTTCAGAGATGACACCTCCCCAAGCACTTCACGAAGGACGGGGTGCAAGCCGAGCATCGAATTCCAGTCACGCATCGCCTGATCTGCAGTCCTAAACTGCGAAGCAAGACCTACCTCGTTAGGCGATAATTTGCGTACAAAGCCGACGCTAGTCAACTGATCCTCAAAACCAATCTGCCATAGCCAGCCTTCATTGCGAAACAGATGATGCACAGCGGCTAGGTCAAAGTCGTAGGGAAAATCTACGTGCGAGGCCCCTTGAGTGACCAGCCAGTCTTGCGTCAACCCTGCCTCGTGGAGATGCGTATAGATCGCCGAAGTGCGTGTCAGCAATCGATCTGTGCAATCTCGTGGCGACTGTTGCTGCAGAAATCGACTGGACGGTCCGCTCGCGTCAACAACAAATTCAGCTTGTAGTTCATGACGACTTCCAAGTTGCTCAAGAACGAGTCTCCAACCGCCTTGGGATAAATCGCTCATCTGCTCGATTTCGACGAGCTCGGCTTGTTCAAAGATCTCGGCTCCACTGTCAGCGCATTGCTGAAAGAAGAACAGATCCACTTTGGGCCGATACCACTGCGTATCAGCAACTTCCTCAGATGCACTGGCGGTTACCATCAGCTCGCAGTCATGCTGAGGCGTTGCTTGGTACTGATCTCCCGATCCATGCCAAACATAGCTGAAACCTCGTTTGCAACCGCAACGGACATCAGGGTAGGTTCTTCGCCATGATCCATACCGACACAAGGGAATAATCGACGAGAGGTCGTACTGAACACAGAGCTGATGCAAGAGATAGTCTGCCGCTGGAGTCGATGATTCTCCGATGGCAAATCTCGGATGCGTCGCTCGATCAACCAGAGCTACTCGCATTCCAGATTTAGCGAGAATCAATGCGGTGAGGCTGCCAGCGAAGCCTGATCCCAAGACTACCGCTTCAAACTTCTTAGGCTGATTCGTAAACGAACTCATCGCTGTTCCCTAGTCTCACAATAGTCGCAATGCACTTTAAGCATTACTTCCTGCTGCAGGTTCATTTTGTTGAGTCGATCCAATCTGTCGGCGCGACAATGCTCGCATGCAAAGAACTTCGAAGCATCCCACAGATCGATGAAGACTCGCCCCAAGCCCATTCCGATTGCCTGTTCCATCATGGACTCAATCACACTTGCTGTTGGAAGCGCGAACCTATTCTGCTCGACAAGCTTGGCAACATGAGGCATCGTGGGTCGCGTGGGGATAACGCTGAAGCATTTGACTCCGTATTTCGACGCAAACTCGATCGATCTCAGCGTCCACTCTAGGCTTTCCTGGGCGGTTAAGTCGGGTAGCCCCAGGAGCAGAAAAACGCGAGTCTCTATCTTTGCGGCATGCAGAAGTTCAACTGCTATTGCAAAGTCCCGTAATGTCATCCCTTTGTTAAGCCATGACAGCGATGGTTCGTGGCATGTCTCCAGGCCCATGGCTACCTCCAACTGTGCCGGAGCAATCTGCTTCGCAAATTCCAGGCACCGCTGATTAACAAGCTTGGGATGGTTTTCAACGATGCAATCGCTGTATCTTCGAACAATCTCAGCAATTGTTGGAAGATCGCTTGTTGGAATCGCTTTAGCATCGAAAAAGTTGCCGCTGTTGTAGAGTTTAATCGAGGTGAACGGAGGCAATTCTTCGATAGCGGTTTGGATCTGTCGAGGTATGGCACCTAAAGGTACCGTTTCACGTAGAGTGTTCTTCCAAAGATCGCACATCGTACAATGGAAAGGACACTCGCGGTTGGTGAGAAAGATCGTGCCGATTGATTCCAGGTGTCCATGTCGATTGATCTCGGGTTCGACAAACTGAGCGTAGGCTCGATTGTGATTTACCGAATTTCGCGGCTCGCGGAGCTGTTGAAGGTTCACGTTGAATGCTCTGAGAGTAGATGAGGTAAGCTAAGATTTGTCTCTGAGAGGACGGATCAATCCCTCTTGGACGGCTGAAGCAACGAGCTTGCCGTTTCGAGAGAAGATGTTGCCGCGAGTGAAACCGCGTGCGTTACTTGAGCTGGGACTGTCGAGCTGGTAGAGCATCCAATCGCTAATATCGATGTCGCGATGAAACCACATGGCATGGTCGATACTAGCCGCTTGAACGTTACTCATGTCCGCGCCGGAATGCGGTTCCAGCGAAGTGAACAGAAGGTTGTAATCGGATGCGTAGAGCAACATCTGTTGTGCTTGTCGTTGGTCGACTGGAATTGTCTTGAGGAATCGAAACCAGATGTGACGCCGCGGTTTATAGCGAAACTGCTTGAAAATCAGTCGCTCCACTTCAACGGGTTTGAATTCAATTGGACGATCGTAGGCTAGCCATTCCTTCAGCTTTGGCGGAAAGAAACGCTTGAAGAATTGGTAGTAGTCTAAGGTGCTTAGCAGCAAGCTGGGAGTGCGAAACAGAAACGGCTTCTTGATCTGATGTTCGTAGGCTTTCGACTCGCGGACTTGGAATGAAATCAAGCTCTCAAAAATAAGCTTACCATTCTGCCAAGCTTCAACATTTCTGGCTGTAAAGCTACGACCATCACGGATCGGTTTGACTTGATAGGTTACTGGCAAGTTGAAGTTGCCTGGGAGGAAGAAGTAAGCGTGAATCGAATGAGCCAGCCTGGCTGGATCAACCGTTTTGTAAGCGGCACTGAGGGATTGAGCCAAGACTTGCCCTCCGTAGACACTTGGGCTGCCAATGTCCACAGATTGTCCTTCGAAAGCCATTTCGCCAATTGGCTTTACGTCTAGGTGCTCTAAAAGTGCTTGGGTATCTTTCATGTCCGTCGATTGCTCAACCTCTGGAGTTCGTCTACTTGCCTTGGAAAGCTCGAAAATGTCAGTATTTGTCTTCCAATGTGCAACTTTCCGTGAACCCAGCAGTCTCCATAAGTGTAGTTGCCATAAGTGTAGTTATTGGAACAGTTCCTAGAATGGCCGGTCGATAGCCTTTATTTGGTGAATGGCCTCGCCGATCGGCTTATGGGGCTGTAATGGTAGTTCACCGAGAAATCTTAACCTATACTTAATTGGACACGGATCACAACTCCAACGCACCAGTGATAACATGGCTTTTAAAGGATCAATAGTCCACTGGGTCTCCTGGTTGCGAAGCGGTATTCGTTTTGGAGAAACCAAACGAAGTTGGAGATCGTATCGGTTAGCTGGTGACGAGGACTGCGATCAAGCAATTCTGATGATCGGTGGATTGTCTTCCAACGCCGCAACTACCAACCGAACTCTTGCCCAGACGCTACATCGCGACAAGGTGATGACTTGGAGTCGCAATCTATTTGGCCACACGGGGTTGTTTTCAGACTTTTCGAGAAGCCGCTTTTGGAATTGGATCGCCGACGGCATCATTGCCTTGCGAAAACTGATTCGTCGACACAAGAAGAGTGATCTTGTCCTCGTGGGACATTCGACAGGTAGTTTGGTTGTGCTGGCGATTCTGATTCTTCGACAGATCATTCCGGGATGGTTAATGAAGACCGATCAACCAACTCGGCTGCGCGGAGTGCTGATCTTTCCGCCCTTTCGACTGCAAAGCCGATTGGACTCAGTATTGCTGTGGACGGTGGCGGTTCTGTATTACGTCATCTGTCCCGCCGCATTCGCATTGATGGCGATCAGTGGTCCGTGGATGTGGCCGCTGTCGCTGGTTGCCTACATCTTGCACTTGTACTTGGTTCCCAAGATCTACGTCCCAAGCGGCGATCAGCGAGCGGAGCAAACAGACAGTAAACGACGTAAAGTCATTCTATCAGAGAGCGTCTTGTTAGCTGTGCTGTGTATCTACTTCGTCGCGACACCACCGTTGATCGCTATTGCCTCGCAATTGATCTCTGGAGCCATTCCACTGATTGCCTTTAGTAGCTTCATCATGACTTTGGTCGTCCCGCTGTTTATGATTCCACACAGTCCTATCGAGTTGGCAGTCACGGCGGATTGCAGAGCTGAGGTTTGTCCGAAACGGCATGTTGGCTATCGCTGGCTACCAGTGATAACCGTCGCCAACTTGGTGGTTTTTCAGTTTGTAATCAAATTCTTCCTGCGTTTCTGCCGCGATCCAATCCTATTGATCGAAGGCGGTCAGGACAAAGTGGTCGTCGTGGACAAAAGTTATGTGACGCGATTGGGAGAAAACGTCAAGCAAGTCTACCTTGCCGACTTCCCACACTCTGATCTTTCGTGGCAGCAACAGACCGACTTAGCCGGGATTATTGTTGGCTGGCTTGAAAGCTCTTCCAAACAAGTGGAAGTCGAGTCTGCATCAAGTTGAGGCTTGTCTTTGGCAGAACGCTCGACGTCATGGGGACGTTCACCGTATCCTCAAGATCCAACTTTCCCGGTATCCGCGAGTACTTGTAGTTGTGTTCCAGTGCGCCATCCTTGATCTGCGCGGAAGCGCAGTTTGGATTGGGTACCGAGATAAAGTACTCCACCGGTTGCTTCGCCGTTTGAGTTGCTGAACTGCGGAGCTGATTGCGGGCGAGGCTACGAAAGAGTTCTTTAGCGGTTAACTCTGCGGGATCGACAACACTAATCTTCTCCGCGATCAATTGCGAGTAAACCTTCTGACCATTCTCCTCCTTGGTACGCAAGCGATCGAAGGTTTCAAGGATCTGTGCCTTTACTAACGGATAGTGCGTGCAACCGAGTATGACCGTATTGATAGACGAGGTGCTTCCCGACTGACGATGCTGTTCCACGAGTGCTGCGATGTCGCGATTGATGAAGTTGCTGATGCTGCCTTTCGAAGCAATTTGCGGATCGCCTTCGATTGCAGCCGCCAGTTCGACAAAACCTTGTTGAACGATCTGCGGAGGCCGACGCCCGGCAGCTCCGAAGGTTGAACCAATCAGTCTCGGATAAGCGTTGCTGGCACACGTTCCCACAGTAGCAAGCACGGCAACGGATGATTTCGAAGCATCTCCGCTTTGCGATTCCAGCACGCCCCGCGCGCCGGCTTCGACAACGCCAACTACAAATACAGGAATCTTCCAAGTTTGCAGAGCGAGCTTAATGTCCTCAAGACCGTAAGCAGTGGCCGTATTGCATGCGATCACGATGGCTTTGACGGGGGGCTTATCCAATCGCGGCTGTTGGTCAGAACTACTTTTCCAGTAGCGACAGCCCAGAAGAAACACTGCGTCCTTGATGATCAACTCACGAAGGTATTCTTCTTTTCCAGCCGCGGAGTAGTTGCCATAGGGCATATTGGCTTGGTCACCAAAATAGATGAACCTCTCGTTGTCGAAATCCGCTTTACCATCTGGCTGAGGCTGTAACGTCTGATTGTTGAACTGATCCAAGCCAAGAATCGCTTCCAGGACGGTGAGTCCTCCGATACCCGAGTCGAAGACGCCAATCGGAAAATTGCGAGTGTCGCTAGCGTAGGCGGATGCGTTGAACTGAAAGGCGGAGATCTCAGAAGCGGATTCCACTTTCGCGCGCTGGATCAGTTGCATTAAATTGTCGGATGCGATTTCCTGAGCCTGCAGATGTCCACATAGACTTACAGCCGCAAGTGCCATTGCAATGCGCAAGCTACTCACCGCCTTCAGCAACGTTTTGCTCATTGCTTTCGACATTAACATTGCTGTTGTCACCATCATTGATTGAGATCTACAAAGACGATGTGCGATGGGTTACCAACTGGCGTGAACTGCCCTGTGAATTCGAGCTTTCCAGTCGATCTGTCGACTTTGAAAGTTGCTACATTATCCGCGCGCTGATTGCAGCAATAGAGAAATGTTCCCGTAGGATCAAACGTGAAGCTTCGCGGGTAATTGCCACGAGTCCATTGCTCACCGACGTAGGTCAACTGGCCATCTTGCCCGATAGAAAAGATGGCGATGGTGTCGTAAAGTCGATTGCCAGCGTAGACGAATTTTCCGTCGTGTGAAACCAAGAGTTCCGAGCAAAAATTGCTACCAGCAAATCCTGGAGGCAAAGTAGAGATTGTTTGTCTGATTGCGAGCGAGCCTCGACTTGAATCATAGTCCAGCAGCACGACCGTTGAACCTTCCTCCTGCACGCAGTAGATCCACTTTCCGTTGGGATGAAGGTCAAAATGACGCGGCCCGTCGCCCGGTGGTAAGCTCAACTCGCTGTTGGCCGTTAACTTGCCCATTTGCGAATCGAACTTGGAGACAAAGATCTTGTCCAGACCGAGATCAACATGCAAAACAAAATTACCAGCAGGATCGGATTGAATTTGATGCGCATGAGTTCGATCGTGTCCGCTGAATGCAAAGCTGCCGGGAGGAGCGTTCTTGGCTCGCGTCGGACCGATCGTGCCTTGATCCTCTACGACTTGCAGCTTTTCTCCCAATGTTCCATCAGCCTTTACTGGCAGGACCGTAGCTGAACCGCCAAAGTAGTTCGCCGTGAACGCAAACATCTCGGTGGGATGTAAGCTGACATAGGTCGGACCAGCGCTGCCTACATCGACTGTGCCAAGCATTCGCAACTGGCCAGTGCTTCTGTCGATTTCAAACGTGCTCGCTGAGCCGTATTTGCCGGGACCTACTCGATCCGTTTCGTTAGCTGAGTAGAGTCGCGTGCCGGCGCGATTCACGGCTAAGCAACTGGGACTTGTTCCCAAGTCAAACGTACCGGTCGGCTTGAGTGCTCCTGTAACTCGATCAACTTCAAACAGATGGATGCCACGACCGTTTCCCGGAGGCAGATCGACTTGCGTTGGCAAGGTGTCCTTAAGCGGCGAGCTGAAGGTCCCAATGTAAGCCATCAAGGGACGCTGTTTTGATTGTGACTTTCCATCGGATGATTGCGCCATAGCACTATTGGCAAGGATCGAAAAACAGAGTGCGAGTAGCGAGAGCGGCCACACAGTTTTCGGAAGGAACGAATTGGACGGAGGTTCGTACTTGTGCGTCATGTTGGTAGGCCATGTGTTTCGACGGAAGGGATTTCGACGGAGGGGGCCAGGAATGCTCGGGCTTGGAGTGTTGTGCGAAGCGAATCATTCTAAGCGAAACGGATGTTAGATTCATCCACAATAGTGACTATCGCGAACTTCTACCGAGCAATCGGTCGAGCGAATCAGAGGTTTGGTAGATGAGCGCCTCGGGATAGTGCGCGTAAGGATGGAAGTACTCGAAGGTCAAATAGCCTGAGTAACCAATCGCATCAAACGCATCAATCACCGCCGGCCAGTTAGTTGTTCCATCCAACAGCGGTCGGAATGTTTCGAGCGAGAAGTCGGTGCCTTTCTTGGTGAACTCTTTCAGGTGAACGTTCTTGATTCGTTTACCCAGAATCGGAATCCAATGTTCGGGGAACTGGAACATCATGATGTTGCCGGTATCAAAGTGCACACGAAGATGATCGCTTGCGAAGTGATCGACAAACTGCACCATCTCCA
>CAYWNG010000306.1:6541-7820 GCA_964458685.1 uncultured Pirellulaceae bacterium | reverse complement strand
ACATTAGTCAGGAAGAAACATGTTACTCAAGTTAGCCAAGCGACTGCTCCTAGAGACCGACAAGCGGCTGCTATGGAAGCTGGCTTATCAGGCTGGTTGGAAAGGTTTTTGGAGCGTTCAAAAACACAAACGCCGATTGAAGCGAGGCGAGTTCTTTCCGCCGTTCCTCTACATCTCGGTGATCAACACTTGCAACCTGCGATGCCAAGGCTGTTGGGTCGACGTAGCCGGCAAGCAAACGAAAATCGATTTAGAAGCGCTCAATCGAACCGTCAACGAAGCGAAAGCGATGGGCAATTCGTTCTTTGGCATCCTTGGTGGCGAGCCCTTCTTGCACAAAGAGCTGCTGGATTTTTTGGAAGGCCAACCCGACGTCTACTTCCAAGTCTTCACCAACGGTCATTTCATTACCGACGAAGTAGCTAAGCGGCTTCGCAAGATGGGCAACGTAACGCCACTGATCAGTATCGAAGGAACGGAACTTGTCAGCGACGATCGGCGCGGCAAAGAAAACGTTTACAGCCAGTCGATGCAAGGCATCCAAAACTGTTTGAACAATCACTTAATGACGGGAGTCTGTACGAGTGTTTGTGCAACCAACATCGACGACTTGCTGACCGAAGCTTGGGTCGATCGACTGGTCGAGATGGGCGTCATGTACTGTTGGTTCCACGTCTATCGCCCAGTGGGACCGAAGCCCAATCCCGATCTAGCATTGACGACTGAACAACTAAGGCAAGTCCGACAGTTTGTAGTTAACACGCGGGCCACCAAGCCGATCATCGTCATCGACGCATATCACGATGGCGCAGGCCAAGCCCTCTGCCCCGCTGTTACTGGTTTTACACACCACATCGGTCCTGGTGGCGACATCGAACCTTGTCCGGTGATTCAACTGGCAGTCGAGAGTATCCACGACAAAAAGCCGTTGCGAGAGCAGTTGAACGAAAGTGCCTTTCTGAAAGACTTTCGACAACTGGTAGCTGAGAACACGCGAGGCTGTGTGATCATGGAACGTCCAGACTTGCTAGTCGAGCTGGCTGAGCGGCACGGGGCTCGCGATACGACTCAGCGAGGTACTTGTATCGAAGAGCTCAAAGCCATTCAACCGCATCGATCGCAGTATGTACCGGGCATAGAAATACCCGAGCGAAGTTGGGCTGTGCGGCTAGCCAAGTGGTTAGTGTTCAACGACTTTGGAGCGTATGGAAGACACTTCAAGGCCGACAAGTGGATCGACCCACAGGTCGCTCAACAAGAACTCGCCAAGACAACAACA
>CAYWNG010000306.1:0-6531 GCA_964458685.1 uncultured Pirellulaceae bacterium | reverse complement strand
ACATCGAACGATCCGAAGCTCTACGATATTCAAACGCCAAGTTAGATTTTTTTGTGGACCGAAGATGCGGTCGGAACAACTTATGGAATGTCCGTTCTTTAGATCGCAACAGCAGTTCAAATTAATCAGCCAATCCACTGCCAAACGGTGTAAGCGAACTCATTAGCGATCCGATAGCACTAGTGCTTCGGCTTATAGGAGCGATTCAGGAATTAACTTAAGCTTCCCCCGAGACTTTTTCTCTATCACCGAGAAGTCTCTTCGATCCAAGGTGAATATCTTACTTTTCTCATCTCGTTCAGCAACTAAGACAAGAGACATATCAGCTAATTGGAGTTCGAGAGTAGAGAATCGCTTCTGAATAGTGGACATTTCAAAAAGACAAGAGTCAGGGAGGACTGCTATTTTCAGCAATCCTGTATCGACCAAAGTCCACAGTCGCTGTAAGCCCTTGGGTTGATCGCGAACTAGCCAAGCAACTTCAGTTAATACAGGCCAAGTAGTCCACATAGGAGGACGGATGGTTTTCAGCGTCTCAAGACAAATCGAGTGGTACTTGTCGCTGCAATCAAGAATTGCAACTAGCGGACCGGTATCAACGACCACATCGGAATGAATAACCGTCACTGTCCAAATCCCTTCATGTGTTTAGGATTTGTGCTCAGATCCCCTTCCCCACTATTCATGCATCCTATTACCCCAGCTTGTGCCGCAAGATCATAGCAAGTCGGCATACTTGCGTGACGCGCTAAGTACTCTTCGATAGCTTCGCGAGCGAGGTCCGACTCAGTTCTACCAGTCGATTCACTCAACATCTCCATTCCAGAGCGCAATGCTTCGGGAAGCCGTAAACTCAGTCTATCTGATGCCATAACGCTATCTCCTTTGTCAGACATTTTACATAAAGCGTCTGACAACGGCAAGAGTGAAGTTTGTTGGAGTTATACCGTAAGCAGTAGATGAACCGAGCCACTACCACACGCTTGAAAGCGGCAGACCAAAGCGTTGAAGACGGGGGATGATCCAGTTGTCGATGGACTGTCGGTTTTGATCGTCCAAGATCCAATTGGTCCGGCCGCAGATGAAGGCGAGGATCAAGAATGCGCCGGCGGATATGTAGACTCCAGTGATCAAAGTTAACGGTAAGCAGCAAAGTAGGATCGTCTTTCGCTGGATGGGACAGCCTTCACGATGCAATCGCCAACAGATCAACAGAAACAGCGCAGCGTTAGAGGAGGTCGTGGCTAAGGCGGCTCCGTACAAGCCCATCCACTGGATTAATGGCCAGTTGAGCCCAATGTTCAGGGCGAGACCTAAGCCCAAAAGCAATGCGTTCTGCTTGCCCTTCTCTGCACACAGCAGATATGCCGAAGCAATCATGGTGATGCCAGACCAAGTCGCTTGCATCAATCCCAATGGCAAAATCTGATACGCGGGACCAAATCTGCCAGCGAAGAACCAATCGAATAAAAAGGGCGCAGTAGCTAAAGCTCCCACAGACAATCCTGTGAAGATAATGCACAAGATGACCAACATGTGATTCATGTTGCGAGCGATACGATCAAACTGCTTCTTCTCCCAATCAGCACTCAAGTACGGCAAGTAGATTCCACCAAACATCATGGCCAAACTAAGCAGCAGATTTGGAATGATCCGTCCGCAATAGAACTGACCTACATGAGCTTGACCCAGTTGCGCATCATCGCCACTAAAGTGCAGCAACATGTAGCGATCGCTGAGTTCAAACGAGTTCGACAAAAGATTGGTCGCCCAAAGTGCTATGGCAAAAGGAACAATCCGCTTCCACATGCTCCCAGAACTCGACCCAGACGATTTAGCCATCTCGTCGCGAGCCAAGGTCAGTCCGTAAAGCGCAGGAATCATGGCCAATAGGTACGAAATCGCAAAGCAAGGCAAAAGCACCGCCCACGACTTGTAGTAGTAGATGCCAGCAACACCAAGAACGCAAAACGAAAAGCTATTCACGAACTGCATTAGAGAAACTAACCGAACCTGACGCAGTCCTAAAACGACATCGTACAGAAAGTTATGGATCGTTAGCACAGCAAGTGTAATGACGGTCCAAACGATAATACTGTAACCCTGCGGCTGGCCATACAAAGCGATCGCGGTGGACTCGGGCATGGCCAACATGAAGACAGTTGCCGCAGTTAATGCAACCAGACAGACAATTCCGACGCGACGAAGATAGTTCTTTAGGTCACCTTGCTGTCGGTAGTGTTCGACGAATTTGCCGAACGAACCTGGCAAGCCGAGAACAATGAACGGTGGCGCGATGACAAAGAACGAATTCGCCATCGACCATAAACCCAGTTCGCTTTCGGGCAAGAATAGACTGAAACCCAAATTGCGACCAAGACCGACAACGCGCTGAAGGATGCTGATGACCAGCATCACGGCCACGCCCGCGGCGAAGGCATCGCCAATGGGCTTCGCCGAAGTAGGTTGGCAAGTCAGAACTCGACTCATGAATCAAGTGGCTTCATCGCGATAGTACAACTGAGTCCAAACCGACGGCAAAATTGGACGGCTAGAGGGAACGGCAAGCTCTCCAATAGTGGCTCAAGAGCGCATTTAACACGCGTGAAGCTCAGTAACGAACTGAGGTAGATTCGCTTTCGATCGATGAAGCTTGGTGTCGTTACGCGCGAGAAGCCGACGCTCTTAAGCAGTCCGCGGACTTCTCGCAGCGTGTATTCCTTAAGGTGAAAACCTTCAGCCTCACTTCGCGGTGGGCGGAAGCTGCTGGTAATGTCGCTAGGTCGCATATGCCAGTTCGGAGTGATAGTAATCAGCAATCCGCCAGGCTTGAGCAGAGAGTATAAACCGCTCAGGTATTGTTCTATTTCGTCGACAGGAATGTGTTCAAAGACGTCGTTCCAGTAGGCCACGCTGAAGCTTCCGTGGATCTTTGTGAGATCGACTGTACGAAAATCGCCGAGGAATAGGTTGTCGTAGTTGACCGCCGAGATTCTTTGTTTGGCTCGTTGCAGCAATTCTGGGACGACTTCAAGTCCACCGACTCGGTAACCAGCTCGATCAGCTTGTCCAAGCAATATACCCGCGCTACAACCCAGTTCGAACAGGCCGCCTCGAATGCCTCGCAGTTCTTGCTCTTGAAGTACTCGTAGAACCAAGTCGGCGTAACGAGGGTCCATGCCCATGCAGAAGACATCTTGAGTCTGACCGCGTTGAGCTTGTTCATCAAGAATGGCGCAGATCGAAATGTAAGCGGTGCGCGTAATCGCCGCACGTTCCTGGGAGTCCCGCCGAGTCGCCGCGATGGCCCGCGCGAACAACGGCTCTTGCTCGGCCTGAAGAGACACAAGCTCGGACAAATCCAGCGTATCGATGGCTACCAAGCGACCATCAGCAAGTTCCACACTTCGACCGGTCTGGACAGCTTCTACGGCGTCTTGGTCGGGGCTAGTGGGAGCGGACAGGGATAACATCTTCAAGCCTTATTAGTGGGATTCTGAACCATAGGTTGCCAGTCCGATGTTGTCCAACGGTTGAGAAATTTAAAGTGTTCTCGCAATCCAATTAGGCTGTAAAATCGGAAATAGCGTTAAAGTCGATATTCCGCTATCATCTTTGGACCATCGAACTCTTCTCTGCGCCCATGATCAAGGTCCGGTTTTCGCATGTCAGACGCACAACCCGATTACGAACTTCCAGCATCGTTCTATCTAGGAAAAAAATTCGAAATCAACGGTCGTCAATTGCTCGACGACAAAGTCCTTTACGACGCTAAAGACTTGACGACTCACATGATGTGCGTCGGCATGACTGGTAGTGGAAAGACGGGCCTGTGTTTAGCGCTTTTGGAAGAGGCGGCCATCGACGGCATTCCTGCGATCTGTGTCGACCCCAAAGGCGATCTTGGCAATTTGATGCTGAGCTTTCCAGAGCTGCGGGCCAGCGATTTTGATGCATGGATCGAGCCAGGAGAAGCCGCGCGAAAAGGTGTGGATGCCGCCGAGTATTCGCAACAGGTCGCCGACATGTGGCGCAAGGGGCTCAAGTCGTGGGACCAAGAGCCATCGCGAATTCAGAAGTTTCGCGATTCGGTAGACATGGCGATCTACACTCCTGGAAGTAACGCTGGAATTCCGCTGACTGTTTTGAAGAGCTTCGACGCGCCACCACAACAAGTGATCGACGATAGTGAACTGTTCCGCGAGCGCATCGCTGGCGCCGCTTCCGGCTTGCTAACGTTGATGGGCGTTGAAGCCGACCCGCTTTCCAGCCGCGAACACATTTTGCTCTCGAACATATTTGATCAAGCTTGGCGCAAGGGTCAGAACCTAGATCTGCCTTCGCTAATCCGCAGCATTCAAAGCCCACTGATCGATAAGATTGGCGTGTTCGACTTGGAGAGCTTCTTTCCGGCCGCGGATCGATTGAAGATGGCGATGAGCCTAAACAACTTGCTAGCCAGTCCATCGTTCGCAGGATGGTTAGAAGGGCAACCGCTGGATATCAAGAGCCTGCTCTACACTAGCCAAGGCAAGCCGCGGTTGTCGATCATCTCCATCGCGCATTTGAATGATTCCGAGCGGATGTTCTTCGTGACAATTCTGTTGAACGAACTGTTGAGTTGGATGCGAACGCAACCGGGTACCAGCAGCCTTCGGGCGCTGTTCTACATGGACGAAGTCTACGGCTACTTTCCGCCGACTGCCAAGCCACCGTCGAAGCCTCCGATGATGATTCTGCTCAAGCAAGCTCGCGCGTTCGGCTTAGGGATCGCACTGGCAACGCAGAACCCAGTTGATTTGGACTACAAAGGCCTCGCCAATATCGGCACGTGGTTCCTCGGACGCCTTCAGACTCAGCGCGACAAAGATCGCGTCATCGATGGCTTGGAAGGCGCGGCGGCGCAAACCGGTAGCAAGTTTGACAAAGCGGCGATGAGTGAAAAGCTGGCCGCATTGGGTAACCGAGTCTTCTTGATGAACAATGTTCACGACGACGGGCCCACCGTTTTTCAATCGCGCTGGGCGCTATCTTATTTGCGCGGGCCACTATCGCGGCAACAGATCCAAAAGCTGATGGACTCACGTCGCAGTGAACTGACAGGCGGTAAGGCTGGCGCACCCAACGGGAACAACGTTGCATCGACGGCTGGTGCCACTTCGACTAGTGCGCAGGCAACGAACGCATCAGGAACTCCGGCATCGGCAATTCCCAAGAACACGCGACCGTTAGTACCAACAACGATCCCTGAGCGGTTTTGGATCAGCTCGAAACGACCCGCCGATGGATCGCGATTGATCTATCGACCCGGCTTGTTAGCGACGGCGGCTTGTCACTTTGTAAATGCGTCGAGCAAGCTGGATGATTGGCATGATCGATCGCTGTTGTACACCTACTTGGGTGAATTGCCTGAACAGGTTTGGCGTAACGCCGTGGAACTACCGCCTGGCATTCTCGAATTGGCAAAGTCTCCCGAAGATGACTTTGAATTCGAAGACACACCCGGTGCGATGCTTAATGAAAAGTCGTTTAAGCAATGGAACAAAGAACTGATCGACGAACTTTATCGCAATCGACCGATGGAGCTGTTCAGTTGTAAAGAGTTGAAGCGGATCAGCGAGCCCGGCCAAGACGAAATGGATGTTCGCGTAGCATGGTCTCAAGAGGTTCGCGAGCAGCGCGACCTGGAGAAGACGAAGCTTCAACAGAAGTACGCAAGCAAGATTGACGCGCTGGAAGCTAAGATTCTGGCCGCTCAGCAGAAGCTTGAAAAACAACAGGCTCAGTATGACAAAGAGAAGTGGAACACCATTTTGAATATCGGCACTACAGTGCTTGGACGATTGCTGGGGAACAAAGTTACCGCGACTCGCACTGCCACTGCCGGTCGTGGAGCGGTTCGAGCGGCGGAGAAACGAACCGGTGTTGGACAAGCTGCCGAGACGCTTGAATCGCTGATGGCTGCTAGAGAAGAACTAGTGCAAGAGTGCGAGCAAGAGATCGAAGCGATCAAGAGTAAGTATTCGCCCGAAGGCCTGACGCTCGAAAAGATCGAAGTCCCTTGCCGCAAGAGCGATACGAAAGTCGATCTCTTTTGCCTAGTGTGGATACCCTTTCAAATCAACAAGAATGGAATCGCTTCACCTCTGGTAGAAATACCGACGTAACATGCCAAGGCGATTTTCTAAGACACGGGTTATCTGCGCACTGGCAATCGTTCAGCTTGCGATCGTTGGATGTTTCAGTGATCCTCATCGCGATACGATCAGACTGCCCAATTCGGAAGGCAGCTCGGAATCTAGTGCGGGAGCTACTTCGGCATTCAATCCAGCCCCCGTAACGATTGTTGATAGGCTGAATCGCACGACCCGCTTTGAAACGACACCACGGCGGATCGTCAGCCTGTCACCGGCTACTACAGAATTGGTTTTTGCTCTCGGCGCAGGCGAGTTATTGGTGGGCTCGACGAACTATTGCGACTATCCTGAACAGGCCAAGTCCATTCCGCGCGTGGGAAGCGGTCCAATGGGC
>CAYWNG010000305.1:0-7852 GCA_964458685.1 uncultured Pirellulaceae bacterium | reverse complement strand
CATCGTAGGTATGGCTTGCCGTCTGCCAGGAGCGGACGGACTTGAGCAGTTCTGGAATTTGCTAGAGCGTGGTGGGTATGCGATTCAACGTATGCCCGATCACAAGCTGGATCGAAGGCTGTACTTCGATGATCGCAAGAGTGTTCGCGGAAAGACCTACTCGCAAATCGGTGGTTTCGTTGACGAGCGTGAGCTGGATTGGTCGTTGCTGAACATCGCTCCCGAGCAAGCTGGCGATTGGGATCTTTGCCATTTAAGCCTTTGCGAAGTAGCCGCTCGCGCCTGTGTTCACGCTGGATATGATCCTCGCAATTTGCCGCACCGCAACGTCGGAGTTTTTGTTGGGCATAGCGGTGGAACAACTTTGGGCGGCGATCTTGCCTATCGAACACTGCTGGAGGATTACCTCAAGCTGTTGGCTGAAATGCCCGAGTGGCAAAGTGTCGGCTCGCCAATGTTGATGGCAAAGCTGCGCAGCGAACTTGCCGAGGTCCGGCCTATGCGCCGCGATGGCGGGCGTCCCTTCGTCGATGCCGGTTTTGCATCTGGCGTTATAAGTCACAACTTTGGCTTGACCGGTCCGCACATGTCGATCGATGCGGCTTGTGCGTCATCGTTGGTCGCATTGGCTCTGGGCGCGATGTCGCTTGCCAGTGGTCAGACCGAGATGGCCATCATCGGTGGCGCTTCGTACAACAAAGCGGATAGCTTGGTGCTGTTCTCTGCAGCTCAATCATGCAGTTCGCAAATGTCGCGACCTTTTGATCAAGCCGCCGATGGATTGATTAGCGCTGAAGGTTACGTTACCGTTTTGATCAAGCGATTGGATCGAGCCATCGCCGACGGCGATCGAGTGCACGCAGTCATTCGCGGCATCGGTTACTCCAGCGATGGACGCGGGCGTTCCTTGTGGGCTCCGCGCCACGAAGGTCAAGCGACTGCAATTCAGCGAGCCTACCCCGACGATATTCAGCCCAGCTCAGTTCAATTGATCGAAGCTCATGCAACCAGCACTCAAGTTGGCGACGCCACTGAGATGGAAGCGCTGACAACGTTCTACGCTCCAAAGCTTGAGCCAGGTCAACGTTTGCCAGTTGGTAGCGTCAAGTCAAACATCGGACACACGCTCGAGACCGCCGGTTTAGCTGGACTGATTAAGGCTGTCCTCGCGATTCAACATGGCGTCATTCCTCCATCGATCAACCTTCAAAATCCCAACGAGACCATTCCTTGGGACAGCGTTCCGTTCTACGTTCCTAAATCGGCTCAGCCATGGCCGACACTCGCTCCGAATCAACCACGGCGAGCTGCCGTTAATGCGTTCGGAATCGGCGGATTGAACGTTCACGTCGTGGTCGATCAAGCATTGAACCTTCCTACGCGAGCAACGCAAAACGCTTCCGACACCCCCGCGCGAAACTTCAAGAGCCTACGATCTGAGCAAGCTTCGGTTGAACCAATCGCCATCGTTGGACGAGGCCTTGTCATTCCGGGAGCCAACAGCTTACAAGCTTGGGAGGCTCTGTTAGCGCAGTCCTCAGCACAAAACGTTGCGCAAACTGAACACTTACTGGCTTCATGGACTCATCGCGTTGATTTCGTATACGACTGGCGCAAGCACAAAGTACCGCCCAAGCAAGTCGCCCATGCGAACCCGCTGCAGTTTATGTTGCTGGAAGCTGCCGAGCAGGCGCTGAACGAAGCCAACCTAATGACCGAAGCCTTCGATCGCGCTAAAACAGCGGTCGTAGTCGGAAGCATCTTTGGTGGCGATTTTGGGAATGCTCTTTTCGCGGGCTTAAGGCTGCCTGAGTTCTGCGACAAGTTGGCCAGAACTATTGCTCAGACTGGAATTGGTGCAGCTCAGGCCGATTTCATTATCGAGAAGTATGTCGAACAATTCCTCAAGCAGTACCCTGCTCTGCTAGACGAGACTGGTTCATTCACCAGCAGCACACTAGCTTCGCGCATCTCCAAGACGTTCAACTTGATGGGCGGAGCGATAGCCATTGATGCTGGCGATGTGTCGGGACTGGCGGCACTCAAGACCAGTTGTTGGTTGTTGCAATCTGGTAGCGCAAACTCCGTGCTCTGCGCGGCAGCTCAACGCGCCCTGGATCGCGCAGCCTTGGACAATCTGCAAAAGTGTGGAAGGCTGCGAAACTATTTTCCAAACGGCGATCACGAAGGATACTCTCTCGGAGAAGGCGTCGCGTTAGTCGTTCTGAAGCGACATAGCGATGCGAAGCGAGACGGTGACAAGATTCTTGGCATCATCGA
Source organism: uncultured Pirellulaceae bacterium (assembly GCA_964458685.1). Classification (GTDB taxonomy): domain Bacteria; phylum Planctomycetota; class Planctomycetia; order Pirellulales; family Pirellulaceae; genus Aureliella. The sequence goes on along the minus strand of CAYWNG010000305.1, from coordinate 5,572 downwards.
TAGCGTTGGCATGGGCTTCGACAATCGATCGCTGGCTCAGTCGGTGCGAGTCGCTTCGGAGTCAACAGGTCAACCGATCGATGCTGCTTCGAAGTTGGTTGGTCGCTTAGGCGTGTCGGTCGTGGATCAACAAGCGGCTCAACTGCTCGATACGGCCGATCATCGTCTAGAGATTTCTCCCAATGTTCCAATCACAGGTCATCTTCAAGGCGCTCAAGGACTAGTGGATGTCATCACTTGCAGCTTGGACAAGCAACACGCGCGGCAAGTCATCCTTGGCCACACGCTTTCCGGCCAAAGCGCTTTAGTTCGACTCACCATTCCCGACGCCGTCAGTCCATCGCCTTTGACTGATGCTCGCGTAACGGACGCACAACGCATGAATCGCAATGAATCTGCCCCTCGTATTCAAACTCCCGCGATGCCCACAAATACTCTCAGTACTCAGTTTGCTCGACCAACAGATTCTGGTTTTACAGCTTCAGAAGTTTGGCATCGTCTTGGATTAGAGATTGGCTATTGGTCTGCGGACACACTTGAAGGTCTCAATTCTGCTGCGGCCAGCGAAAATCTTCAGCTTGTGACTCAAGTGCCAACCGCTGGAAGGTTTGTCGCAACGGTCGTTGCGCCGATTGGTCAGTCGGCAATCAAGGCACGAAAGCTTGCCGCTCTGATTGGACAGCCTCAAGCCATCGATCAGTTAATCGATCAAGGCGTTTGGTGGGTCGATCGTTCAAGCCTGTCCACCCGCCCGCCAAGAATTGCTTTCGCGTTTTCTGGTCAAGGTTCACAATACGCAGGAATGTTGAGCGGCCTGCCTGCCGCATTCCCCGTCGCAGGTCAGTTGATGCAACGCGCCGATGAGGCGCTGCGAACTGTCGACGGTTCGACATTCGCTGGTATGGCGTGGGCTAGCGATAATCAACTGGGCGAAAACGTTTGGCAGACTCAGGCATCGCTGTTGATCGCCGACAGCATGCTCTCCGCCGTGATTCAATCGCTGCCGATTAATCCTGAAGTAGTCTTCGGTCACAGTTACGGTGAGATTCCGGCTATGTTGGCTGCGGGATCATTGGATCTCGAGACAGCCGTTCGTCTAACTTGGCATCGTTGTCAATCTGTCACGATGAATGCTCCAACAGGCTGCAGCATGTTGAGCGTTCAAGCGGATGAAAAAACAGTCGCCAAAGCGATTGCCGACTTCCACCTGCCGCTGACGATTTCGCACGTCAACGCACCGCAACAGACAGTTGTAGGAGGCAAACATTCTCAGATTGCTCAACTGGCGGCGATCCTGGATGACAGTGGCGTTGCAAGTCGAGTCCTCCCAGTGCCGACGGCGTTTCATACACCTGCTTTACAAGCGGCGGTCGAGCCGTTTCGAAGTGCTCTTCGATCTCTGCCGATTCAGCCTCCGCGATTGCCATTGCTCAGCAGCGTCAATAACTGCTTCATGGCTGATCCCGACCTGATTCGCGATGGACTCGCTGAACAACTGGTCACGCCGCTTCGTTTTGTGAGCCTGCTCGAAAAGTTAGCTGCGCAGGGAATCACACATGTCGTTGAAGTGGGGCCTCAACGCGTTTTGACTCGACTGGCTCGAGCTTGCGGAACAGGCATTCAAGTCTTCTCCAGCGACTATGGACCTCAAGGCGAGAACAGTCCTCAAGGCTTTTTACCATTAGCCTTGTTGCATGCCTTTTCGCAAATGACAGCCGGTTATGTAAGTAGCGGACAGAGATTGCATGCTTCGGTAGCCAGCGTTGCGAGAGCGCATGGAAAGGCATCGGATACAGCAAGTGCGCCTGCGGTCATCAAGACCTTTGACGCAACGGCTGCGCGACGGCAAAGAATGCGCAGTCAAAGTGCACATAGCCGCGGGATGGGATCAATCGCTGTGCCAGCCGCACCGATGACAAGCGTGCCTTCTCAAGTTATTCCAGCTCCTACGCCGGTTATCCAGACGCCTACGCCAATACTCTCGCAAGCTGCTGCACAACCAGCTCCGGTAGCTCCGGTCGATATATCACCGGTCGATGTAGCTCCGGTGCAAGCGCCAGTCCAGGCTAGTTCGATCAACGTTCCTTCAACCGCTGAGGTCGAGCAGATCTTGATCGACTTTGTCGTCGAGCAAACGGGCTATCCCGCCGAGATCGTCGAATTGGACGCGGACCTAGAAGCTGATCTAGGCATCGACAGTATCAAGAAGGCGCAATTGCTGGGCGAGCTACGCGAATTGTTTCCGCAAGCGATGGCCGCAATGCAGTCCGCCAAGAGCGGCTCGACCAGCGATGTTCGAGCTCAAGGTAACCGCCTGGCCTCGCTTCGCACGCTACGAGACTTCGTCAACTTGCTTGCGTCGCAACCATCGACCACTTCCGCGGTTTCAACTTCAACTTCGACTTCAACTTCAATAGCGACAGCGACAGCGAAACCAGCGGCCCCGATCGTTCCGCCGTTGAATCAAGTTCCGACTGCGGTGGTTCAATCTAACTCACCGTCAACCTATTCGCCGATTGCGGCCGTTTCGCCTGCAACACCAATCGCTCACCCGCCAATACCACAAGCTAAGTCGACATTCAGCTCGCAACCAACAACGAACTCCCAGCCAGCTATCAGCCGAAAAAGCTTGGAGCAGTTTGTAGTCGATTTCGTTGTTGAGCAGACTGGCTATCCTGCCGAGATCGTCGAACTGGATGCCGACTTGGAAGCAGATCTTGGAATCGACAGTATCAAGAAGGCTCAGTTGTTAGGCGAGTTGCGTGAAACGTTTGCGCTTAAGCTCGGCGGCCCGAATGATGCCTCAGGCTCTCAGACCAAATCCAAGTCTGGTCTCGATCAGTTGCGAACTCTGAATCAAATTCTCGACTTGCTGGCTGCACAAGTTGGTTGCGTCAACGACGCGCCGGTACAAAACGCAGTTGTTCCGGCTGTTGAGACTGCTCCAGTTCCGCTCGTTGAAGTCGCGCCAGCCGCACCAGCCGCGCTAGTTGCACCAGCCGCGCCAGTCGCGGCATCCTCGCTAGTTGCGCCAGCAGCGCAGCCACAAGTTCATGTGGCGCTCGACCATTCAACCGAGACCATTGAAACAGCTCAGCGAAGTTCGTCGCAACGAAGTCTGCCTACCTACCATGCAGATCACAAGAATGGCTTTGCCGATGCGGTTCGATTGAACTTGCGAGCCCTACCAGCGCGGCAAGTCGAATCGTTCAACCTGAGTTTGATTAAGAAGATTGAAGAATCGCCAAGTCTAAAGTCCGCGGCTCAAGTCTTAGCTCAGCATGCGGAAGTTTGCGAGAATTCGTTGGTGGCGTTTGATCAAGAGATCGTCAGCAAATCGACTTGGCGACTCATAAATCCACAGATGCAACCGAGTACAGCCTCCACGCGGTTTCTGGTGGAGCTTTCCCTGCCGAATTGGTTGACTGAAGGACGTTTTCAGCCGCTGGGCGTCAAGCATCTGCCTGAGGGACAGGTCGAACTCTTGACTCCTGGAGCTATCACGCCGATGGTTCTCATCGACGAGCAGAACAATCTTTATGCAGTTGGTTCGAGTTCGACAGTTGGCAAGCTGGAACTTTCTGCGAAGCTAAGAATGCTCGCGGAAATGGAACCAAGTCAGCTAAGCACAACTTTGCGCGGTTGGGAACAGCCGGCAGATTGGTGGTTGCTGGTGGTCGATGTGCAGCGCTGGCAGGTGATGCATTTCCACCGACACAATCAGATCTTCTCGCATTCGCAATGTCATCTAAATCGCTGGTCCGAAAACGAAGGCATGGGCTCTGGCGTTTGGGCTCGTGTAGGTTTCGATTGTGACTCGCAGCAGTGGATTGCCGACACTAAGAGTGGGCCACTAAATCGTGCCGAGCGAACGGTCATCAAGAGTTCGTTGAGCTTATCGCAAGACGAAGTGGCCAAGGTCTCCGCTACGGCTACAGTTGTAGCTAGAGCTTCAGCAGCTTCAGTTTCAGTTCTCGAACGAGGTCAAGACGAAGACGTTGCCAGTGGTGAACCTGTGTTTTTTGAGTCGCAGTTTTTAACCGCATTCTCGACTCAAGAATTGGACGATAGCTTCCAGAGCGATGATGTTGTAGCGACGCCTGTTTCCGAGCCTAGCCTTGTTGCTGAGACGACCCAACCAGCAATAATCGAAAGTTCTGCGATCGCAAGTTCTGCGATCGAAAACACCGTTCCAGATAGCTCAAACAAAATCGCGCAGCGTTACATCCTTCGCATGGCTCCCGCGCCACAGATTGAAGTCCCAGGGCGTCAGCCTACGTGGTCAGGCAAGGCCATCGTGGTGGGGAACAATCCTATCGCCGATCAATTGGAGTCTCGACTGCGCGCCAGCGGCGTAGATGTCGTTCGCATGATCGCCGATGGAGTCGCTAGTGAAACGGCCTTAGCCGAACAGTTCGTTGCGCTGGCTCAGCACGACAAACTACCGCACTTGTTCATCACCAGTCCTTGCGACGCGGATGCGAAGCTGAGTCTTGATCGAGCTGCATGGAATACGCGTCGCAATGCTGGCCTCATGAGTATCTTTTGGCTTTGCCAGAAGTGGGTCGATCATGTGACCAGTCTGAACATCACCGACGATGCGAGTTTGATCGCGGTCAGTTCCTTAGGTGGCGACTTTGGAATCAGCGGTGGCGTACACTCGGCTGAAGGCGGTGGCATCAACGGTCTGCTCAAGTCGATCTTGATTGAAAGTTGGATGCAAGGTTATCGCAGTCTTCCGATTAAGACCATCGATACCGATCCTTCGCAAAGTCCAGCCGAGATCGTCAACAACATCTATCGCGAGCTGGCGATATCCAGTTATGACAACGAGATTTCCTACAAAGGCGGCGTTCGGCAAATTCTCAAAGCCATTCCGCTAAGCGCCAGATCTGTGGACTCTAAAGGAAGACTCCAAGCTGCGAATGACACAAGTAAGGTCCCACTTCGTCCGCTGACTCGCGGCGGAGCTTGGGTATGCACGGGTGGTGCACGAGGCATTACGTCGCTGGTGGCTGAACGATTGGCTCAGCGATACGGCATCACACTTCACCTTTTGGGCACGGCTCCCGCGCCGAATCTTGACGCATCGTGGCGAGATTTGGATAGCGAGGGGCTCCGTCAGCTCAAATTGCAAGTCATGACCGACGCTCGCAAGCTGGGCGTGAATCCGGTCAAGCACTGGCAAGACACTGAAAAGCAGATGGAGATCGACGCTACGCTGCGCCGACTTCACGCGTTAGGTATCAAGGCCTACTATCACAGTTGCGATGTCGCCAATCGTCCGCAACTGGCTGAAGTGATCCATCAAGTCCGCGCGATCTCTGGACCGATTCGAGGTGTAGTCCATGGAGCCGGCGTCGGCCGAGACTCGCGATTCGACCGCAAGCAGCCTGAAAAGGTCGCGCAGTGTATCTCCGCGAAAGTGGATGGCGCGTTGGCGTTGATGGAGGCAACATGGAACGATCCACTGGAAGCGTTTGTAGGCTTCGGCTCGATCAGCGGTCGCTTTGGAGCGAACGGACATACGGACTACTCGCTTGCTAATGAGATGTTGTGCAAGCAGATCGAT
>CAYWNG010000304.1:0-7852 GCA_964458685.1 uncultured Pirellulaceae bacterium | reverse complement strand
ACCACTGAGTCACGATGCCGATTGCCAAATTGATCAGTAGTACCGCAAAGATCCCTGCGCCAACACTGGCTAGTAGAGCGAACGCGATCAGTCGCTCCTTGGCGATTCTCAAAGCCGTACCGAAAAGAGTCTTTGAGCTTGGGGGAGGGATGCGCCAAATCTTGTCGAAGGCTCGTTCAAATTGATAGAACACGCCAATCGCCGCTAGTAGAGTTGTAAGAAATCCGACAGGTCCGTTTGTCAGAGACTGTTGTTGAAACTGGTCTAACACATCGTTGATCTTAGCTTCTAGCGAGGGCGAACAATGTTCGGCTGCGATGGACAAGATCTGTTTGTGCGCATCGCTACCCAGTTGGGAGTATCTCATCACCAACCCTAGTCCACCCGTCAGTAGCAACAGCATCGGGAAGATTGAAAGCGACAGATAGAACGAAACTGCCGCAGCCAAAGACATTGCGTCATCGCGTTGCCACCTTCGATAGGCAATCAATAGGTTATTGCCGACGTCGACAAGAAACCGCTTGCTTCTTCGAGCTATACCAACGATCGAAAGTGGATGAACTTGAGTCGACATTGTAATGGGCACATCGTGTGCCGTGGAGATTCCTTGGATGTAGGTTTTGGGGGTTTGTGGGGGCTGGGGCTTTCAGTGAATTGAGCCCACGCTCGCTCGCAAAACTCTCTTTACTACTGAATTTGCCAAGGTAGGTCAAGGAACACCGAAACCTACAATTGCTAGCAACCCACGCTACTGTCGATTAGGCTTTATCAATACAATCGCCTCAAGCGAATGCGCGAAGCCCGCAAATGTAAACTTGAGACTTGAGACTTGAGACTGAGACTTGAGACTTGAGATTTGAGATTTGAGATTTGAGATTTGAGATTTGAGATTTAGGCTCGCACCACTCGCCATGGAGTTTGGGGTGGAGCATTAGTCCGGTGGCTTACGCACACCGGCAGAGATATGACGCCCTCCGGGCTAAAACCCTCACACCTCTTTCCTCACACCTCTAACCTCACACCTCTAACTTCAAACTTCAAACTTCAAACTTCAAACTTCAAACTTCAAACTTCTAACTTCTAACTTCTAACTTCTAACTTCTAACTTCTAACTTCTAACTTCTAACTTGAAACCTAAACCATGACTCGCTACGTTTCATTCCTTCGAGCAATCAATGTTGGCAATCGCCGAGTCGCTATGAATCGGTTGCGTGAAATCTACGAACAGCTTGGGCTGGAGCACGTCGCAACTTTTATTGCCAGTGGGAATGTTCTATTCGATAGTTCCAAGAGGCCAGCCGAGCTTGAGTCGCTGATCGAAGAAGAGCTGGAAAGCGAACTTGGATATTCGGTGGAGACGTTTGTCCGCAAGTTCAAGGACATTCAATCCATCGCAGCGGAGAAGATGTTTGAAGAAGATGGCTTACCGGGCTACGTGATCCACGTCGCATTCCTTCGCAAGAGCATTTCACCGGCAATTCAAAAGCGTTGGGTAGCAATGCAGACCGAGTTCGACGAGTTTCGATTTGAGGGTACTGAGCTCTACTGGCTTTACCAAGGTCGTGTTTCGGATTCGAAACTCTGGGCTTCAAAAGAGTTTAAATCACTGGAAGTACCACCGATGACAATGCGTAACATAGCCAGCATCCGTAAGTTGGTAGCTCAGTTCGAATAGGCCAGCTAACAGAGTCGCTTATAGTCGTAGAATTCTGGCGAATCCCCACTACAGAAACGAAAAAACCGCGTCGACTTTTGCCGACGCGGTTGAGATTTTTTCGAATCAAACCGGACAATCAATTACTTGAATGGATCGTCCCCGGCTGGATCGGTTGCCGGAGCGGCCGGAGTACTGAATGGATCGGCTGTGTCGTCTTTGGCTGGCTTAGTATCGCCACCGAATGGATCGGCAGTGTCCGTCTTAGGTTCATCGCCAAACGGATTGGTTGTGGCATCGTTGCCAGGAGTGGTTGGGTTCTGTGGCATCGTTTGAACTTCGCCAGCTCGAACACCTTCGCCTTGGAATGGATCGGTAGTGCTTGGGTTAGCAACGGGTGGCAATGTTGCCGGTGGCGCTGCTTGTTGGCTGAGGGCTTGTTGCTGAGCTGCGAGAACGCGAGCTGTTCGTCGAGCCTTCTCAAGCTTGACGCGAACATGTCCCTGAACTCGAACTAGCGAGTAGCCAACCATTGGACCAGAACGTCCCGACGCTTCCAACCGTGCGCCTTCTTCGAAGTCGACTTCACCGCCTCCGCCAAGCATCTCACGCGCGAGGCCTCGGAAGTAATACGCGCGAGGATCTTTGGATCCATTATCGATGGCTTCAGTCAGCAACTGATCTGCGCCTTGATAATCGCGAGCAAAGTACTTATGAACTCCTTCGCCATACAGTTCGCTCGACGCAACCAATTGAGCCCACGCGGACGAACTAACAGTCACCAGCAGGGCAAATGCCAAGAACAAGTTGCGGGTCATTCCCCGATCTCCTCTCAAAGTCTAAAAAAATCCGATGGATACAAGTTTGGTCACAAAAAGATCGCTTGGTACAACTGACGATTATCGCGTTGCTGAAACCAGTTTTTCTCTGCGACCCTGAATTTCCTGGTACATCCTGCTAAGTTCCTTCCTGAGCGTCTCAAGATCGTTGTTGGCTTCAGCGACAGCCGCATTCAACACTTCGATCTCTTTCTTGTAGTTGCCCAGGTCCGCCTCCAACTTTTGCTTCTCTACTTGTCGTTCGGCCAGCATAGTCTGACCGTCTTGATTTGCAGCATTAATCAAGGACGATTGATGCTGATAATACCGAATTTTTTCGTTGATTTCAAATCCGCGACTGGCCAAGATGTTGAACAACTCTTCGTAGTCGTTTAGCGGTCGAACGTAGACGTTTTGGACTAGCTGTGCTACGCCTTCGCCAATCATTTTCTTGGCCTCGGCTTCGACAACGACGATTCGATTGTCCTTTAGGTTGGATGGATCTAAGGAAACGACTTCGCCGCGCTTCAAACGGATATCGATGGCTCGACCGCTTTGGTCGAAATAGCCGCTCAACGTTGCGTCGGCACTTTGATCGCTATCGACATCACGCTTGAGATCCTTAGTCAAGTTGATCAGAGACCAGATGGTCTCTGGAGGATCCTGGTCCTTGGCTCGCTTACCATCATTCAAGTAGCTTTCGATAACTTCCTGAGGAACTCCAGCCAGAAGTTCTTTCAGCTTTTCTTCATCGGGGCGACCAAACACTTCATCGTCCGAGGGCAATGATCCTTCGGCTGTGAACGCAGTATGGCTGTCGATCGGCAGCAGTTCGTATAGAGTCCAAGAATCCGTGCCAGCCTTTAGACGGTCTTGCTGAAACTTCTGGAGAGCACGAGTCGATTCCAAAGTTGCTGTTCCAGTCGCTTCGTCGCTAGAAACTACTTTGAACTCGCCAAGATAATAGGTTGGCAAAGGTTGGCCTTCGGGTGTTGTCTGCTCGTGGAAGCCATAAAGGACCATGTTTGCAGGCAGGCTTCGACCGGCTGGCGCAGGAGCAGGTGCTGGAGCTGGGTTATTCGGATCTGCTGGTGCTGAAACCACCGCCGCTCGCAGACTCAACTGAACCTGATCTTTGCCTTGACCTGGTGTGTGTTGAATAAAGGTGACTTGCCGCCAAACTCGACCTCGCTCAATGGTCAATCGATCCAGCTTGCCTTGAGTTGGAACGACGGCCGTGACCGCTTCTTCAGGATCACTGGCATTGCCGTATCGAAGAAGATCCAATCCGTTGACAGCATCTTTAAGTCGCTTGGCTTCTTTGCTGGCTGCAACAGTCGCCAGCACTCGCTCTTGATGCACTCCAGCAGTGAATACCATGAACACCCAGCATTCAATGAAGATGATGCTCAATAGTACGATTTGAAATGCACCCCAAGCCCTGGCCGCCTTCACGATAAACACGATGAAGAGGATTAGGCTGACGAGCACTGCAAGGATAAAGAGAATTCCACCTAGACCCATGGCGATTTCATTTCCTGAGGAGTGTCTGAAAAGATCGCTTTGTCAGTGCGAATGCGGATTCGGGAGTCGCTCTTGTAGACAAGGCGAGCGGGCTCCGAAGTGAATGTCGCTTCACACCGAGATTTTTCCAAGCCTTTAGTGTACTTCGAAGCCTCGCAACTTACACACTTTCATGACCATTTTCCCCAGCCTAGCCAAATTCCAGGTTCCGACGAGCCACAAATTCAGCCAAAAGAGCGGTTTTTAGGCTTAATAATCCGCAATAAGTGTTAAGTCGGGAAAGATGGAATGGCCCGGAGAATCTGAATAAACAGCAGGACAGTCAATACCCGAATCTCAACCAGGGGCTGCCTCTTTTCCATCCTTCCGCCATCTGGGCCTACGAGACTTGGTTATGCACAATTCACGCCGCATCGCAGAACGATCCACCCGCCAATTGGTTCGTCGCTGGTTCCGTAATTGCCTAATCGCTGGTTTAGCCGGAGCGGGCCTATTGGGCGTCAACGGCTGTACTCGCGCCAAGTACCGCAATAAAGTCGACACGGAAGTAACCTACCTGCTTAACGAAAAGAAGGCGGAGAGCCGTGAAGTCAACATGGCCGCCAGATACGACATCCAAGTCGATCCTCGAAGTCGGATGTTCGATCCGTTCAATCCAGATCGCCCGCCGATGCCCGAGGACGACCCTCAGTCCAATCGCTACATGCGGTTGGTAGACCATAAGAAGGGCTATCCGCTTTGGGAAGGAAATGGACGTACCAATCAAGCTGAGAATCCTGAGTGGGTTCAGTATCTGCCACTGGACGAGCGTGGAGTGTTGGTACTGAATCTGGAAGAAGCGGTTCGCTTAGCCATTCTGCATTCACCCACCTACCAGCGTAACTTGGAAGAAGTCTTTCTTTCCGCGCTGGACGTTTCGACGGAACGGTTCCAGTTCGACTCGCAATTCTTCGGAGGTTGGGGCGGTGGCTACACGGCTACTGGTCCTTTTCGCAATCAAGCCACAACGCCTAATCCAAGAAGCACATGGAACACTGGTCTAGCTAGCCAAGGCAGTCGTGGATTGTTCATGCAGAAGCAATTCACCACTGGGGCTGACTTTGTGGCTGGAGTGGCTAACAACATTCAATGGCAGATCGTCGGCCCCGGCAGTCGTCGATCGGCGACCACACTCCTAGACTTCTCGTTGGTACAACCCCTTCTTCGCCAAGCTGGCCGCGACGTCGTTCTGGAACGCTTGACCTTGGCTGAGCGAACGCTGTTGGCGAACGTACGAGCTTTCGAGCGATACCGCCGAGCGTTTTATGTTCAAGTGGCTGTGGGGCTGAACCCAGATACTACTCCCGCGCGGCGAGGTGGTGTGTTTGGCGGCAGCGGATTCAGCGGCTTCACGGGCTTAGGCGGTGGCTTCGGAACGCTCGGTAACACCAACGCAGGCGGAAACGCGGGCGGTGGACTGGCCGGCAACAATGCTGCTCCAGGTGCAGCCGGATTCTTTGGCTTGCTGCAAGATCAGCTCAACATCTTGAATCAACAAGAGAACGTCGCTCAGCTCACCGACATCTACCTGCAACTGCGCGATAACTACAACGAACTTTTGCTGACGGTTCCCGAGTCGCAGATCGAAGTGCCTCAGCAAAAGCTGCAAGTGATTCAAGCGTTGCAGAACATCTACAACCAACAAACGACGCTTCTACAGGCTCAATCTGCGTGGCAAGACAGCCTGGATAACTTGAAGGGCACGATGGGATTGCCTCCCTATCTGTGCGTCGAGATTCGTGACCCGCTGCTGGATCGATTCCGACTGGTATCCTCGGACTTGCGAGATCGCCGCGGCGAATTAGCGACGTTGCGAGCCGTACTGGGAGATCACAACACAAAGATCATCGATCTAAGCACTGTCGATCGCGATCCGCAAACTCGAGAGACATTCCGAGCACTCAAGGATCTGCCAAGTTTGAAGGCTGAGATGCAAGCGATGGCCAAGGATCTCAAGCCGCTGGAAGAAATTCGCAAGACCATCATCGATACCGATGTGGCCGAAGTGCGTGATGACATTGCCAAGTTGCGAACAGCGATTCCTCAACGTCGCAAGCAGCTCAATCGGTTGAAAGAGATCGTCAAGTCGGAAGAGGGTATGGTCTGCGGTTTGTTGCCGACCGGAACGCTCAACTTGTCGTTCTTGGACGGTGAAGGACTCGAGCAACTTCCGGATGATTTGACGAAGCAATTGGACGAACTGATTGCGAGGTTTGATAAACATGGCAAGACGTTTGAAACGCTTGATGCCAAGCTGAGCAGCTTTGATCAGCGATCATCACAATTCAAAGATGATCGTGAACGCTTTAGCGATATCAGCGATAGCGTCATCCTGGGCTCGCAAGGTCTACTTGCGGAGATCAACGACGACCTCTTGGCCCTACAGATCATTCAAGCTCGAGCTAGAACCGAAGCAGCGTTATTACCTGAAGTCGATATCGATCCTCGCGAAGCGTTGGAGATTGCGCGAATCAACCGGCAAGACTGGCTGAACAACCGTGCTTCGCTGGTCAATAGTTGGCGAGCTATTGAAGTCGTCGCCGATACGCTCGAGAGTTTTCTGGACTTAACAGTATCGGGCGATGTGCAGAACTACGGCAATAATCCGCTCGCTCTGCGTGGTAACACCGGTCGTATGTCGATGGGATTGGAGTGGGATGCGCCGATCACTCGCTTGCAAGAACGCAACAACTACCGTCAATCGTTGATCGAGTATCAACGAGCCAAGCGAACTTACTATCGCTTTGAAGACGGTGTATGGCAATCGATGCGAACGACGCTACGAACGATTCGCCAACGACAATTGTCCTTTGAGATTCAGCGATTCGCTGTTCAAACGGCGACTCAGCAGATTAGTGTGAACGCGGACATTCGCCAGATCAACGAAACGCTTGGACAGGTTTCGCCCACCGCCGCTCGGGATGCTGTGACCGCACTCAGCGACTTACTGACGACGCAGAACAACTTGATCGGTACCTTCGTCAACTATGAAGCTCTGCGACGATCGCTCGACTTGAACATGGGAACCATGCAGATCGACAGCGAAGGCATTTGGATCGATCCAGGTCCGATCCGCGCCGATACGATGGGTGGTGTGTTCGGCGAGGCGGTGATGACCTATGGTATGACCGAAGAGGAGAAGCTGCTTCGCAATAAGATGCTGGAGCAGGGCGATTTGCCGATTGAATTGGCTCCTTCGGATCGATTGCCACCAGCAGTTGTGAACACCAGCGCTGAAATTCCCGCTGAGCCTACGATGTAGATAGTGGCTGAATCCTGTTGGCTTGCTCGGCAGACGGTTAGGCTTTAAGGCATTCTGGGAATTACTTGATCTTGAAGGAAAAGCTGCTGTTGGATTGGTCAAACTTGATGACCGCGTCTTGGAACTTTGGTGCTCCGAAAGTGCCACGAGCGTCGCGAGAGAAGCCGTAGGGTTCGTTCGGCAGTCCAATCACGCTCGCGCCAAGTTGCTCGTTTCCGTCTTTGTCATGGAAAGCCGCGATGGCATAGGAGCCGGGTGGAACGTCCTTGAATTCGTAAACCAGCTTGCCAGCCTTCTTGACTTTGACAGCGACCTTTCGAAACGCATCGCCTTGCTTTGGCTCTTCGTTGCGAGCGTCGAATTTCTTGTATTGATCCTCGTTGTCGAACAGCGCAATTCGTATTGAACCCGATGCGACCGTTACTCCTTCAATGGTAATACGAAGTACGGGAGCCTTGGGCGTTGAGTCTTCAACATTGGTCTTCTTGGCATCGTTGTTGGCTGGTGAAGTCGCTGGTGAAGTCGCTGGTGAAGTCGCTGGTGAAGTCGCTGGTG
>CAYWNG010000303.1:0-7854 GCA_964458685.1 uncultured Pirellulaceae bacterium | reverse complement strand
AATGTAACCAGGCATAATACCGATCTTGCATTCACCAGGAGTGATTAGACCTGGGCAGTTAGGACCGATTAGAACCGAGTTGCTCGCGCGAACTCGGCGATAGACTTCGACCATGTCCAGTACTGGAACGCCTTCGGTGATCGCTGCGATGACCTTGATCCCCGCATCAACCGCCTCAAGAATCGCATCGGCGGCAAATGGTGGTGGAACGAAAATCATGGTGGCGTTGGCGCCGGTTTCTTTCACGGCTTCTTCGACAGTGTCAAAGACTGGCAAGCCAGCAGCCGATTGCCCGCCCTTGCCTGGTGTGACACCACCGACCATCTTGGTGCCGTACTGTGCACAACCGGTGGTGTGAAACAGACCTGCACTGCCCGTGATGCCTTGGCAGATTACTCGAGTTTCTTTATTGACTAGGATGCTCATATCAGAAGCTTTATTGTTTTGGCTAAAGTGAATTGAATGCGAAGATGCGAGAGTGCGAGAAGCCCTATTTGGTTAGGCTCCTGCAGCAGCTTTCACTACTTTTTCAGCAGCATCAGTAAGGTTGTCAGCCGTAATCATCGCGAGACCACTTTCGCGCAACAACCGCTTGCCTTCTTCAACTTCGGTTCCTTCCAGTCGTACGACTAGCGGAATGGTGATGCCGATTTGCTTGGAAGCTTCGATCACCGCGTTAGCAATTGTCGTGCATCTTGCGATACCGCCGAAGATGTTCACTAGAACCGCTTTGACGTTGGGGTCCGAAAGAATGATGCCGAAAGCTTCGACAACTTGATCCTTGGTTGCTCCACCGCCAACATCCAGGAAGTTAGCAGGCTGGCCGCCGTGATACTTGATGATGTCCATCGTCGACATGGCCAATCCAGCGCCGTTCACTAAGCAACCGATATTGCCTTCCAGTTTGACATAGGACAATCCGGTATTAGCCGCTCGTACTTCAGCAGGCTCTTCTTCGGCGATGTCGCGAAGTTCTTTCAAGTCTGGATGACGGAACATGGCGTTGTCATCAAACGTAATCTTTGCATCGAGCGCGATGACTTCGCCAGTTTTGGTGATTACCAGCGGGTTGATCTCGGCCATCGAGCAATCCAAGTCGACGTACAACTCGCAGATCTTCTTCATGAAGACTTCTGCTGATCGAGCTGCTGGACCGGTGATGTTCAGCTTCTTGCACAGTTTGCGAACTTGATAGCTCTGCAGTCCAACTGCTGGATGGAAGTGTTCGCGGAAGATCTTCTCGGGAGTTTCCTCTGCAACCTTCTCGATTTCAACGCCACCTTCGCTGCTGACCATCAAGACAGGCATGGCGACGGCGCGGTCGAGAACGATACCCAAGTACAGTTCGCGATCGATCTCACAACCAGCTTCGACAAAAACCTGATTGACCTTAGCTCCGGCAGGCCCCGTTTGAATCGTGACCAAGTGATTGCCGAGCAGATTCTTCGCAACGGTTGCGGCTTCTTCGGCCGACTTCACCAGTTGCACGCCGCGTTGTGTCGGCACTTCAACGATTGTGCCTTTACCGCGACCACCAGCGTGAATCTGAGCTTTGACGACTGCGATTTTTCCGCCCAGCTTAGTGTAGGCTGCCGCAGCCTCTTCGGGTGTGCGTGCGACTTGACCAGACAGAACTGGCACTCCTGCCTTGCGGAAGAGTTCCTTACCCTGATATTCGTGAATTTTCATAGGTGCTGCTTTGATTCTTGGACTTATCCCAACCCGCTGCGTCAGCGAGGGACTCTATGCGACAGCTCAAACTGTCCCACTTTGGGCCAAGATTATAGGGCTCGAAGCAGACTATCAAAAGGTGGTGGGCGAGATTGTAGGCTGGGTAAGATGACTATTTGCGGCTATTTTCGGCGAGGGTACCTTCGGTACGATCGCGAACAGTCCTGTCCGTTAAGAAACGGTCGGGACGCCCTGGCACCACGAATTAGTCCTTGCAAGCGAGATCGTCGATGCCCAGCTTCTTCATCTTCTTATACAAGGTCGTGCGGTTAATCCCCAAGTGATCCGCCGTTAAGCTGCGACTAAAGGCGTTGGCTCGCAGTACATCGAGAATGATCTGCCGCTCGGGGCCTTCCAGCGCTTCGCGCAGAGTTTGCCCAGGCATGAGTCCGACGCTCAGCCGCGATACGCCCGTGTTTGAAGCCAGCAAAGCTGGTGGAAGCTGCTCGATGCCGATCACGGGACGTTTGGAAAGCAGGACCGCTCGTTGGACCACATTCTCCAGTTCGCGTATATTCCCAGGCCAAGCGTAACCCATCATCACTTCCATGGCCTCGGGTGAAAATCCCTGGATCTGCTTTGGCAAGTCAGCCAAGTTCTTTTGCAGGAAGTGTTCAACCAACACTGGAATATCGGCAACGCGATTTCTCAGCGAAGGCAACTCGAGATGGATAATGTTGATTCTGTAGTACAAGTCTTGTCGAAACTTGCCTGATTCGACGGCCGCAAGCAAGTTTTCGTTCGTCGCCAGAATGCAGCGAGCGTCCACAGAAACGGTCTTGTTGCTTCCAACTGGCTCAAATTCGAATTCTTGAAGAACTCGCAGTAGTTTGATCTGCAGCGAAGGAGTGGCCGTACCAATCTCGTCGAGGAAGATTGTGCCAGTATTCGCGTGTTCGAACTTTCCAACTTTGGCTTGGCTGGCTCCCGTAAAGGCACCTTCCGTGTGGCCAAACAGTTCGCTCTCCAGCAGATTGTCAGGCAAAGCTCCACAGGCAACTTCGACAAATGGCTTTTTGCTCCGACTGCTGCGCCGATGAATGGCCCTAGCAATCATCGACTTACCCGTACCATTCTCTCCGGTAATGAGAACGGTCGCCCGAGTGTCCGCTACGCTGTCGATGATATCGAAAATTTCGATCATCTTGGGATCGTGGCTCAGTATGGACTCCAATCCACTGCGTCGATCCAACTGTTCCTTCAGCCGAATGTTCTCGTCAGCGATCAGCTTTTGTTCGGCAGCACGATTGAGAGCTGTGAGGAGTTCTTGGTCGATGATTGGCTTGGTTAGCAGATCAAACGCTCCCGCCGAAACTGCTTCCACGCCAGAATCCGGGCCGCCATAACCGGTCATCATGACTACTGGCAGGTCTGGGTAATGCTTCTTGCTCCATTTGAGAAACGCAAAGCCATCCTCGCGATCCAAGCATACGTCGACTAAGGCTAGGTCAAACCCAGACTGCTCGAGATGCTTTTGGGCTTGGGAAATCGACCTAGCTGAGCTGACTTTAAAGCCTTGCTCACCCAGCCATTGACTCATCGAATCCAACAACCAAGCGTCGTCGTCCACCAAAAGCAGTCGATATCCACTCATTTCCAGCCGCCATTTAAGGTTTTTCGAGATCCCATCCCAAAAACCCTGGCACCAAACGCCTCAAAATAGTTCTTGGTAACAGTTATTTAGGTTGCAAATGGAGGACAAGCAAAACAAAACGTTGTAATTTCGCATCACAGCACGATTTGACAGCAAATTTCACCGGTTCACATCTTGGAAAAACCAAGAATTGCGGTATAGAAGAGTGCCTAATCCCTGACGAAACCAGAATTTGGCCAATCAATGGACGCCCACCCCACTTCCAGACTTTGACTATGCACAAATAGTGCTGCAAATGGTTGGACGGTGAGGCTTTGGACGGTTATGATGGGAAGGTGTCTTGGGCGGAGCAGACATAAGCAACACTTCTTGGTGCTAATGGCCAGCAAATGAAGTATGCTTGTGATAAGAGCCCCAATTTTGAATTCTGCCGACACCCAAGATGATTAGTAAAGGTGTTGGGTTCCTAAGATTGGAGATTTATCGGTGATAAAGGTCCTTGTGAGTGACGACCATGAAGTCGTTCGCAGTGGAATCGGAATCCTACTCGAAGGTAGCGAAGTCCAAATAATCGGCACGGCTGCCGACGTTGCACAGACTCTGGCAATTACACAGTCTAAGAAGCCGGATGTCGTACTGCTAGATGTTCGACTTGGCGAGGAAGACGGGTTGACTGCGCTGGAAGAGATCCGCAAGGAGTCTCCAGAAATCGCGGTGATCATGATGTCGACCTACGACAACCCCACGTATGTAGCTCGAGCCATTGCTCTAGGGGCAACCGACTACATTCTGAAAGACTCGTCGAGAGCTGACGTGTTGGAGTCCATTAAGCGAGCTGCTGCTAAAGAGCTGCCCAGTGAATCTAGCATCCTTCGCCGCGTGCAAGCAACCATGCAAAAACGCCGTGACCGATCTGATTCTAAGGAGGTCCCGCTTACCAACCGTGAACTGCAAGTCCTCCGACATATCGCGTTGGGACTTAGCAACAAAGAGATCGGCGTTTCGCTGAGCATTAGCGTGGAAACAGTTAAGGAGCATGTGCAAAACATTCTCCGCAAGCTGGACACCACCGATCGAACTGCTGCGGCCGTATGGGCTGTGAAGAGCGGCTTAATCGGCCCCTAACCGATAAAGCTCAACTCTCCATTGGTAAAAACAAAAAACTGCTGCGGTAACGCAGCAGTTTTTGTTTTGTCTTTAGTCCGTCTCGAAAAACTTCGAGACCATCTGGGGGCGTAGAACTTAATCCCACCACCATTGGCCTTCAGCCAGATTGTCTAGCTTGGTTGCAGATCGAACCTTTGCAACCGATCCATCTGAGTCCTTCTTTACGTTCTCTTCTTTGAGAGCGTTACGAGCTTGAATCTGAACGCCACCGCCGATTGGAGTGATAAGTCGCTGGCCCTTCATCACTGCGTTGATCGCTGTCTCAACCTGACGTGGAGCTGGCAATACTTCGACGGGCAGCTTGTCTTCGTCAGCGAAAATACCAAGCTTCCAATTCGACTTGGCGTACAAGCCTTGATCTTGGATATAAGCGGCTGCAATCGAGAGATCGACTAGGTTTCGCAGTTGGCCATATACAGGATTGGCTGCAGCGATCTGATTGAACTTCTTAGTGAACTCAGTCGTGTAACCTCGGCTTGCTGGGTTGGCTGCGTTGCCGCTGGACTTTCGCTTGCCGTTTGAATCAACTCGTTCGTCTTCGCCAACCAGCTTTACACCATTACCAACCAAGCGCATCGCAGTTCGGTCTTCGCTAACAACCACAGCTTCATAGTCGGGTACAAAGAACCATCGCACTAGAGCTCTAGAGGGTGTCATCGTTGGAGTCAGACGAGCGATGTAGTTTTGCATTGGAACTGGTACTGGTTCAAGACCAATACCGATCAGCTTCATTCGATAATCAGCTTCTGTCAAAACGTGAGCGAAGTGAGTTCCGGCAGGAACACCTTGAATGGTAACTTCATTTAGACCGAGCGATTGCTGAAGACTATTGACGATGAAAGGAATGTCATCGGTAGAACGCAATTTTCCACCAATTTGATTCAGAGTTTGCTGCATACGCTTCAAACCTTCTTGAGTTGGATCGATGGAAACCGAGATCACATTGGACTTGTTGCCAGAGGGGCCAAATGCTCGCAGCGCAACAATCACATCATCAAGCAATAGACACGGACGCTTGGAATCAACACCTACAATTCGACCCAACGAATCTCTGCCAAATCCTTCGGCAGGGCCAGCCAAGACAATGTCACCAGAATCGGGATAGAAGAAGACATACTCCAGTCGATTGATTCCAGCCATGGCAATCATTTCAGCAGTAGGCATCTCTCCAGCGGCAACCTTCTTAGCTACCGCCTTCTCCAAGCGATTGAGCGATACTTTGCGCATCTTGCTAGCACGAGCAAGATCTGGCGACATGGATTGTCGCGCGGCACGAAGTTGCATCTCGGTGATCTGCGGGTTGGTTTGCATGATTCGCAAGACACCCTGCGGATCAATTTCAACACCAGCGGGTTGGATACCACCACCACCTATACCACCACCGCCACCGCCGCCACCGCCGCCGCCACCGCCACCACCTTGGCAATAAGCGTTCGCACATAGCGATACTAGTAGTAAACCGATTTGTAGAATTCGTGTGGACGAGGTGATTTGCATGGGACGAACGCCTCAAGCTTGAGTTTCGCAATTTGCGCAGGAAGAGCACTGCAGTTCTTACTGAGAGTAATTGCTACAGGCCCGAAAGGCAACTAGTTGGTAACCTAGTTTCCCAATCGCTCACTTTATTCCTGATGCGAATGGTTGGATCAGTCCCGTCGAAATCTCTTTTCCCCCCCGCTTTGTACCTTGGGTTTTGGCGGTGAGACCAATAGGCGATGGCTCTCAGGCCCCAATAAATCGTTTAGTCGACCCCTCAATTCAGGGGATATCGCTACGCGATGCTTTCGAACGGCCATTTGAACTTGCTCGCCCTGCTCCAAATTGGCGATTAACGACACCTCCATATTGCCGGGGTAGCCTCGTAGGATCTCGTTCAGCTTAACCACAACGTCGTCCCCGTGTTTTTCATAGTCCACATGAATACGAATACCCGCGGTAAATCGCTGATCGGCCTCTTCAATCGGAATGATCTCGTTGGCCAGCAGATTCACTTCGTCTTCGCCCCGCTTATCGACCGTCGCGCGCATGATCACCACCGCCTCAGGAACGATCATGGGACCATACAGTTCATACGAACTTGGCCAGCAAATGCAGCGCACATTGCCGTCCATATCTTCCAAGTCGAAATTGGCGTACTTGCTCGGCTGTCCCGGTTTGGGATCGCGTGTCACGGCTAACTTGATCGACGATATCATGCCACCAACAATCACTTCGGATCGTTTGGTCACTTCTTTCAGTTGGCTAGTGCTGTGCGAGCACAACTTTGCCAGTCGATCCTTGTACTCGATCATCGGGTGCGCCGAGAGGAAGGTGCCGATGACTTCCTTTTCCATCATGAGTTTTGTCTTGTCCGGAAACTCAGGAATGTCGGGCAGTCCAATCGACTTTTTCGTTGTAGGCGTCGCTTCCTCCAGCTCTTCAAAGAAGTTCATTTGCCCACTGCGACGATCAGCAAGCGTTGTCGCGCCCGACTGTATCGCCTTCTCAACAACAGCCATCAGTTGCGCTCGATTGGCTCCGGTCGAATCAAATGCTCCAGCCTTGATTAGGGTTTCGATCGTTGATCGTCCACATTCGGTTGGGTCGACTCGCTCGCAGAACTCGAAGATATCTTTGAAAGGTCCGCCCTTGGCCCGCGCGGCAACAATGGATTCGCTGGCAGACCCGCCGCAGCCTTTGATCGCTGACAGTCCAAAGTAGATCTTTTTGTCTGCCACACTGAAATCAACATTCGAATGATTGATGTCGGGCGGAACCACCTCGATCCCCATCCGAGTACAGTCTTCGATGTGTTCGATCAACGAGTCTTTATGCTTGAAGTTTCGTCCAGGGATATCGCCAGAAAGCAGCGCCGCCATGAACTCGACTGGATAGTGTGCTTTCAAGTAGGCGGTCTGGTATGCAAGCAGCGCGTAAGCAGTCGAGTGGCTCTTGTTGAAGCCATACCCGGCAAACTTGAGAATCATCTGCCACATTTCTTGAGCTTGCTTTTCACTCAAGCCCTTCTCCATGGCGCCCTTCATATACTGCTCTTCGTTAGCAGCGATCATGGCCTCCTTCTTCTTGCTGATCGCTTTGATGCAGGTATACGCACTGGCCAATTCAATACCGCCCAGCCGATTCAGAATCCGCATCACCTGCTCTTGGTAGACCATCACACCGTGGGTCTCAGACAAGATCTCTTCGAGCACTGGATGAAGATACTCAGGCTTCTTGCGACCGTGCTTCACCGCAACATAGTCGTCCACCATCCCGCCTTCCAACGGTCCAGGTCGGTAGAGCGCATTGGTCGCGATGATATCGTGAAAATGGTCGGGCTTCATTCGCTGCAAGAGGTCGCGAATGCCACCGCTTTCCAATTG